>CAZKOR010000223.1:0-6125 GCA_964554405.1 uncultured Bacteroides sp.
TGACAGATGCCGATAAAGAACGCCTGCAAGCACTGCATGTAGTAAGCGAGGATGAAAATGCTTACTGGCTGATAGATTACTGGTGTGGAAAAGACGTCAAAGGCTTGCTCCAAATGCCATTCTCCCGCCACTTAGTCATGCACATTGAAGCAAGCTTACGCATCAAAAACAAAATACATCCGGATTGACTTCAGGCATCATTTATATAACTTACCGTAGAAAAACTGCTCCTGAAAGGAAATGTCTCCCAGAATTTTTTCTTCCGCAATATCCTCACCGTCTAAAGACACAATCCATTTGTCCTCTACGTCATCAAAGCGGTGCCACACCGCTATTACCTTACCCTCGAAGTTCTTCAGCGGTTTATCCGCTCCAAATACATACACATCCTGTTCCGCTCCATCGCCCGCAAACACGCCGTCTACATATCCGTAGTTGATTGGATAAATCATCTCTGGATAGCGAGGATGAGCTGTTCCTATCGGTCTATCGACTGTTCCTTTTACTGTTGTTCCAATGATATGGCTGTAATCCGGTTCATCGTCTTGCATAGTGCAGGAAAAAACTTGCACAGCACAGAAAAAATAATCCAGAGTCTGTACCAACTTTTTCTCTTCATACAACGTTCTGATTTCAGAAACAGTCATCCATTTGCAGGCAGCAACCTCATCCGTTGTGGCTTCTTCTAACCGTAACTCTCCGTCATAGTCAAAAAGCCACACATCCATAATATCGTCGAATGTCCTACACCCATATTTAAAATCCACACCGCGGATTTTAGAAAAAAGCAGCCTGCCGTCTTCCTGTTTCAAATCCAGCCCTACTTCTTCCTTTACTTCCCTAAGCGCACCCTCAATACTGCTTTCCCCTTTTATTACGGAACCTCCAACACATTCCCACATAAGCGGGAATGTCGGTCTATTGGCGGAACGCTGAGAAATAAGGTATTCCCCTTTGCTGTTTCGTATCCAGACATGTACTACCAGATGATAAAATCCTTCCGGAAGAATTGCTTCCCCGCGGATATGTTCTTTCCCTGTCTTTTCTCTATATTTTGTATACAAATCCCATTTTTCCATAAGTTAATTTTCTCCGGTTGTTTCCTTAATTAATAAATATTACTCTGAAACCGCAATAGAAAGTTTTAATCCAAGAGGCTGCATAATTTTAAGAAGAGTATCCAGGTTTGGTATTGTTTTAAAAGATTCGATGCGCGCTACAGAAGATTGCGGTATTCCACACATTGCTGCAAGTTCCCTCTGACTCATTCCAAGAGCATTGCGCTGTTCAATCAATGCTCCAACAATCGCAGCAATACTTTCAACCTCCTCAATATCTTTTTTAGCTTCAATATCATTTCCTTTTACATGCTCTTTATAATCATTCCATGTTCTCATGCTTCTGCCTCCTTCCGTGCGAGATAATCGTCACGCTCTGCCTTGGCACGGTCAATCTCACGCTTAGGTGTTTTCTGTGATTTCTTGCGAAAATAATGTAAAAGAACAAATTTATTGTCTCTATGGTAAAAATAGAAAACTCTGTTATTTCCAGGGCGAAGTTCCCAAATATCCTCATCAAGATGCTTCGTAATGTTTTCCGGCAGTCTCGTTCCATTATCCTGTAGGAGCTGAATGTAAAGACTTATTTGCTTATATTGTATGCGGGCATCCTTACTATTTGCAGATTTTACACGAAGTTCCTCGAGAAAGTTCCATAATTCGGATTCGCCGGCAGCATTCTCATAAAATTCAACTATGTACATTTAGTAGTACGTGTATTTCCTTTCTTTTATTCTTAAAAAGATGATAGCATAAATGCTATCACAAATCAATGACATTCTCCATTCCTATATTTTTCCAACAATGCTTCAATCTGCAAATTCAAACTCTCCGGCAGGCGGCTGACATCTTTTTTCAATAATTTTACCCACAAGTCCAGTTTCTGATAACGGACTGCGCGCCGTCTTTTCTCTGCCCTTATCTCTGCCGTCTGCACCTTGACCTGAACCCTTTTCTGCTCAAAAAGCGGGATGACCAGATAATACAGTCGGTCATCTGCAAAAGAAAGATAGCCCAGTTCATGCCCGGCTTGATTTTTTAAATATAACCTGTGGTTCCTGACAGCGGAGGGATAGAGCGTCTCCCCTGCCTTTACCGGGGACGCCCCGTTTGTCAGTTCCAACATCGAGGAAAAATAAAAGATTTTATCCCCGTCCGGGCTGACTTCCTTTTCTTCCGCAAGCTCCGTAAGCAAAGCCGAACCGTCTATAAACTGCTGTGCCAGTAGGTAAGTCAGTTCCGCCTGAATCTTCTGGCGTTTCGACAAAACTTCCTCTCTGCACAGTTTTTCGTCAATTTCATCCAACAGTTCCTTACTGCACTTATACATACTGCGTAAAAACAAGGGAAAATCCTCGTCCGTTTTCCACAAGTATTTCCCCTTTGCCACACAGAAAGTTCCTAACACAGTACCGTCATAATCTTCCGCATACTGCAAAACCTCACGTTCCGCATATGCATTTACATTGACAGGCGCATCCCATGCGGCGTTCTTTTTCGCCTTTGATGCACGACGTCCGGAAACCCCTTTTTCTTTCATTAGAAGCGCATATGCACTGTTAATTTCCTGCGCGCTGTATTCATAGGTTTCCTGTGATAATGCGTGAACATCAGGATGCACCTGCGTCATCAGCTTTCTGTACCGCTTCTTGATTTCATCCTTTCCGGTTCCCGGCGGAATCCCAAGAATCTGATATGCTTTCTGTGCCGTCACAGTAATTCCCTGCCCTTTTCCAGTTTATTTTTTAATAAATCCTTTTAAAGAATCTACCGCACCCGCTACCTTATCTACCGAAAGTTTTGCTTTCACGCCCTGAATAACCTGGTCAACAACGTCATCCGGCAAATCCACGCCGAGTACACTTTCCAAAGCTTTCACCGGCTCCTTTTGAAACTGCTCCTGCAGCTTCTTATCCTTAGCAATTTTATCTACCGCTTTCGTTATCTGTTCTTTTACGTCCATCTTTCAATACCTATCCTTTCTCTCTTTTTATGATGTTCTCCCGCAAAAAAAACTTTTTGACGGGAACGGTTACTTTCTTATTGTAACCTTTTTCATAGCACCATGTAAAGATTTACATGAGAACACCTTTCTAATATTGCCAACATTTCTCTTAGCGTAACAGATTGTTCAATTTTTGGCAAAATGCTATAATCAATAACAGACATTTTGCCAAAAACTGATAAGAGGTACGGTATGAAATTATTTGACAAACTTTTTCATAACCCATTTAAAGACTACAGCACTTGTCCCACATGCGGAAGCAAAACTATACATAAACAAGAGGACGGTAAATATGATCAAATCACAGATGGGTTATTTTGCGAACAATGTAAGGAATGGGTTATTGTAACAAGTTACAGCAAGTTAAGTTTGGACAAAACACGTTATAAACTTACTTTTTCTCTGCGGGATGCCAGTAAAAGAGCAAAACATGAAATTCTTTCTATGCATTACAGCGGAAATATGCTTAAACGCCAGTTGGCAAAAGAAAATATATCTATTACCGCTAACGCTGAGTCTATTAGCGGAATTATACAAAGACTGAAAGGCTTTGATGTAGCTTATGAAGTAACGCCGCCTTTTCCTTATGAGGTTGAGGGTTGGGACGGATTTATGGACAGGGATTTTCTGGAAGAACTAGCAAAATACAACCCCGGATTAAACATTGACGGCATCCTGCATGACCAAATGGAAGATATGAAAAAATATGAAGAATAAAAAATTTTGTGCTTCGATATTTCTATTATTTATATTGACACATAGGTAACTTGTTGCTATAATCAAATGCGTAACAAGTTACCTATGAGGAGAGTCACATGAAATTAGATGATATAATTACAAGATTTTCAGATACCACAGAAAACCAAAGAAAAGCCATTTTCAGCACATTATTTATTGCCGGAAACAGACTGCAGACGCTTTTTGACAACCACATTCCGGAGATATCACTAAAGCAATTTATGCTGCTGTCAATCGTCAGACAATCAAAAGAACAGCTTACATTTACTCAGTTAGGAGATTTGTTAGGCTGCTCAAGGCAGAATATTAAGAAATTAGCTGATGTCCTGATGAAAAAAGGATTTATAACGCTTCAGCAAAGTCCGCATGATACAAGGGCCATGTGCATTTGCCCTACGGAAAAAGTAAATGACTATTTTCAGAATGACTTTGCAAAATACCAAAAGGAATTGGCATATCTTTTTGAAGTTTATACGGACGAAGAGATTGAAACGCTTTTTATTCTTTTATCAAAGCTGTATTCAGGAATAGATAATTTAGAAAAGAAATCGGGAGATTTAAGCCTATGAAAACAATCGTAATTTATCATTCACAAACAGGATTTACAAAACGTTATGCAGAGTGGATAGCGGAAGCGACAGGGGCTGACTGCCTTGAACTATCAGACGCGAAAAAGAAAGATTTAACCGCATATGAAGCGATTATATTTGGAGGTTTCGCATGTGCAGGCAACATCAGTAAACTTAGCTGGTTTAAGAGCAATATAGATAAATGGACAGATAAGAAGCTGATTGCATTTTGTGTTGGCGCAAGCCCGATAGAAAATCCGGAAATTGAACCGGCTCTTAAACGGAACTTTACAGAATCAGAACTAAAAAAGGTAAGTATATTCTATTGTCCGGGCGGATTTAACTATGAAAAAATGACCGCCCCGTCAAAACTTATGATGAAAATGTTTATCAAAGCGTTAAAAGCCAAAAAAGATAAAACCGAAGAAGAACAAGAAATGATAAAAATGATTTCTTCGTCCTATGATATTTCGGACAAAAAATATATTGAACCGATTTTGGCATGCCTGAAAGAATAGCTTGCATCTTTTCTTAAATAAGGTTTACAGAAGAATTTTCTAAAACATTAGGCAGAAATGTGTAAATATTGCAGCCACATAATTCATCAAAATGTTTTTTTGCACTCATAAACGCTTTCCATTTCTCTATTGTAAAATCCGGTAAACCATGCCTTAATGCAACATCTACTAAACGTTTCTCCATAATGCAGGCTCCGTTTGGCAATGAAATAGCATCGCATAATTGAATTAGAATATCATAATTATTGTACTGCCTGTTTTCTAAAAATTGCTGGAGGAATTTTTTCTGTTCGGCAGAACAATCACACTTACCAAAATATGTGCCCGCATCTTTTATAGGAAAAGAATGTGTCAAACAAATAGACGCGATTTCTTCCTGCCCTATACTCATCATATAATCATAACCATCAAATATATGTAAAATGCCTTTTATACCGGCTCTGCGCCCAATATCATGCATCAATCCCATGACATATGCCTTATCGCAATCCATAATACTTGTTTTTTCTGCAATCAACCTTGCATTTTGGGCAACGGATATACTATGCTGCTCCCAAGGTCCGGGAGTTAATTGTGCTCCTAGTTTAAGTTCTTTTTCGGCTTCTACGGGTTTAAGCATTTTTATCCTCCACCTTTTCATCTTATTTTATAACTAGAATTTAATTATATCATAAAATTTTTTATTTTACACGCATATTCTTCCGGATGTTTTCTTTGGATAATGCCCGTATATATCGGTGAAAGCACTCCCTGTACTCCCCTCCGCATCAGCTTTCACTTATACAGTTTTAGCAAAATATTTTCCTCTGAATTACAGGTTAGCTCACATCATAACCTGCTCATAATCCCCACTGTATTTCATTGAAACATTTGTAAAACTCATCATTTCTCCAGTCAGACACAGGACGATAATCATAAGCCACACCATCTATATGGAAATTCGGGCAGCTGTCTGTAGCCATAGACAGTTTCACTACATCCCCGTTTGCCAACGTCAATTCCAAACAGGCACATTGTGTTCCGCACTCTGTTCCGCTATACATATATTCCGCATTACTGAACCACTCTTCAAACTTTTGCAATATCTCTGCGTCTGTTATGGTCTGACTGTAAAATTGCCCGCCGGTAAAAGTAGACTTAACATCTAACTTAGCGGATACAATATCTTTTATTTTGGAAACATCATAATTTTGATAACCTATTTTCTCCATTAACATGATCTGTATATAGTCGCACA
>CAZKOR010000224.1:0-6115 GCA_964554405.1 uncultured Bacteroides sp.
TCTCCGGACGGCCCTCGCTTTTCGTAGCCAGCATTTCGAATGCACCGATGATATATTTTCTTGTATCGACAGGCTCTACAATCTGGTCTACATATCCTCTCTTTGCTGCGCTTGTTACATTATTCTGCAATGCCGTATATTCTTTCGCACATGCATTGATTGCTTCAGAACCTTGTCCATCACAGATAATCTTTGCCGCAAGGATAGCATCCATTGTGCCGATTTCAGCATTCGGCCATGCCATTGTAATATCAGCTCCGATAGCTTTGGAGTTCATTGCCACATAAGCGCTGCCATATGCCTTGCCAATGACTACATTTACTTTCGGAACAGTTGCATTTGCAAACGCATATGTAAGTTTTGCCACTGCTTTAGCCATTTTCTTTTCAGCACATTTTGTTGCTGCAAATCCTTTTACATTTGTTAAGGATAATACCGGAATATCAAAAGCATCACAGAAATTGATAAAGTCAGCAGCTTTCTCAGCGCCTTTTGCAGACAGAGCCGCATCAAATTTCTCTGTTACTTCACCATTTTCATTATATACTTCCGTACGGTTTGCTACCGCACCAACCGTTGCGCCGTTTAAGCGTAAAAATCCTGCAACCATATCTTTTGCATAGTTTTGTTTCACTTCTACAAAGATACTGTTATCCGCAATCTGTGATAATGCGATGGATGTATCGCCTACACAGTTTGCAAGTTCAGGACATCCTCTGTTTAAGTCATCCGTGCAATCCGCCAATGCGATTTCCGCATTGTTAGCAGGCAGCATGGATACCAGCTGTCTAATCTGTGCCAGAATAGAAGCTTCATCAGCAACTACATCTACCGTGCCGGCTTCTTCGCTCTGGAACGCTGCCGCACTTGTATCACATTTGGAAATTTCATTACCCTCTAACGCATTTGGAGAATTTACAAACAATTTCGCCTTGTCCGCTTCCATGAATGTAAAATCAGTCAGACCAGGAACAACGGCAAGTCCGCCTCCACAGGTTCCGAAAACTGCCGTAATCTGCGGAATAACACCTGATGCCAATGTCTGCTTCATGTAAACTTCACCAAATCCATTTAAAGCATCTGTAGCTTCCTGTAATCTAAGTCCGGCAGAATCAAGCAGACCGATAACCGGTGCACCTGTTTTCATTGCCAAATCATAGAGGTTTGCAATCTTCTTTGCATGCATTTCGCCAACGGTTCCGTTTAATACGGAAGCATCCTGGCTGTATACATACACAAGATTACCGTCAATCACTCCATAGCCGGTGATTACACCGTCTGAGGGAGTCTCTGTCTGTTTCAGATTGAAATCCGTTGCTCTTGCTGTAACAAGCGCACCAATCTCAACGAAACTGTTTTCATCGAGCAAAGCATTAATTCTTTGACCCGCTTGAGAAGTAGTACTCATTTTTCAGCCCTCCATTTATCTTTAAAAATAATAAAAACTTATACACACATAAATTAGTTTATCATATATTATAGAAAACGACCAGACAAAATTTGAAAAATATGCACATAATTAACAAATTTTTCAAAATGTAATCCTTAAATTTACATCGGTATAAAAAGATTTAAGATATAACGCAGAGTCCATGAGTAATTTATCGCCTCTACTTCTTCCATACTGATAATCGGATATGCCTTGACCAGCTCGCCGTTTAAGTAATAAGATACCCCTCCTACCCTGTCGCCTATATGTACCGGAGCTTCTATCTGCTTAACAAGACTTGTTTTTACTTCTACCACATCCTGCATACAAAGCAAATACGGCAGACTCGTTTCGGCATTCTGCTCCAATGCCACCGTGGTATATGCGGAATCGTAAGGGGAGGCATCTTCTCCCGCAATACCGTTTTTTACGGGAAGTTTCTCAAACTGCTGCGGCTCATAAATATCTATGTATTCATAGTTCTCCATACCGTAAGCCACAAGTTTTTTCATATCACTCCACTTATATGTTTTATGATTCGGCCAGCCACAGGCAAGAAGCGCTACGGTAAATGTCCTGCCTTCACTCTCTACCGCTCCTACATAACAATACCCGGCTTTATTCGTAAATCCGGTTTTTCCGGAAACAGCTTCTTCCATCATACTTAGAAAGCTGTTATGATTGCTGCAGTGAAAGTTCCTTTGTCCATCTATATCCTGAAACGCATATTCCATCGTCTGCGTAATTTCCAGAAATTCTTCTTTTGCTGTAGAATCCGTTATACAATATGCCATAATCTTAGCTAAGTCCGCCGCTGTTGTGGAATGAATTTTTCCGGTATCATTCACGACTGCATCCAATCCGTTAGGAGTAATAAAATAAGTATCATAACATCCGATATCTTTTGCTTTCTGATTCATCATAGCAGCAAATCCTTCTATGCTCCCCCCTACCGCTTCCGCAATGGCAACGGCGGAATCATTATGCGATTCCAGCATCAAAGAATACAGTAAATCGCCAAGACGATACTTTTCCCCGGGCTTCATATACAACTTGACCTTAGGCATACTTGCCGCATAATCGGAAACTTCCACAATATCATCCGGATTGCCGTACTCCAAGGCAAGAATACAGGTCATAATCTTTGTTGTGCTTGCCATCGGTAATATTTCCGTCTCATTTTTCCCATAAAGAACACGCCCGGAATCCGCGTCCATTAGAACCGCCGCATGCGCATAGAGCTGCATCTGTGCGGAGTCATTCTGAACTGCCGGATTCTGTGCTGTTGTATTTTGAGTGACATCTTTTGAAACTGTAACTGTCTGTATGATATCTGTCCGAACGGCTGTATGAATAGCAAAACCTGCCAATAGTGTAACAGCCGTTATTGTGATAACACTTATTATTTTTCTGCTTTGTTTTTGGAATTTTAAAAAAGCGCGCATAGATTAACCTGAAATTGTCTCTCGTTAATGTATATGCAAATGAAAGCAGAGTTATACTGCCTTGGAAACGCCAATCAGGGAAATGCCTTTTGCTTTGCCGCCGTTCATATTCGCAATCAGTTCTTTTACGGTAGCATTCGGACCCACTACCTTCCCGTTGCAGTATACATTATGTGCTACGAATTTTCCGTCTTCTTTAGAAATATTGACAGTATGTACTTCCTTGCTGATATCATCCTTATCATTATACATGGTAAGAATCAGGCTCTGGAACTTCTTTCCGAAATTATCAAAATCAGCCTCATTTGTTGTCATATCCGTTTTAAAACCATGTTTATCCAGAAAATCTTTAATTGCCTTCGGCGCCGTGCCAAACTTGCCAGAAAGCACCATACCGTCTTTTTCATATTCGGAAATCATCTTTGCCAGAGTCATGCTCTGCTTGCCCAGAATACTGTGGATTGCATTATATGTGGCAAAAATCTCACAGCCGGAATACTGCATGGTCGCATCGCCGTAAGCCATATCCGTATAGCTGTTCTGGTCTTCCACGAAGCCTTTATTTTTTTCAATAACAGCTGTATGCTTCTGAAAAGCATCCTCGTTTGTTTTCAGATGTGCGGAAAAATCTTTTTTGATTGTTTTCTGCTGTTTACGCATCAAGTCCAGCACGTTTACTACTGTAGCATTATCAATTCTATTCGGAATCAGTCCGCATATCTTTTTGAATGCTTCCGCCCGTTCATTTGCCAGGTTTCCGGCTTTACCTGCCACTGCCTCCTTCAAAAGATTTCCGGCTTTTGCTCCCAGAGCTGAAGTTAAATCTTCAAAATTCATAGTTGTTCTTCCTTTCTTCATAAAAAACTGCACAATACTATATCTTGTATTTCATATTGATATAAGTATATCATATTTTTCATATCTAACTCAACACACTCTATCATAAATGCAATTCTATGTAATCTACGAAAGGAATTTTCTTGTGTCACATCAACAAACTAACTCACCGATATCTACTGTTTCCACACAAACAACACTTTATAAAAGACACAATACCAACTGGCATGAAGCGGCAGCCTGCGCTTTGCAGATTGATTTACAGGAGTATGCGCATCTACTGCAATTTCAATCTGAATATATTCTCGGCAAAAATCATTACCGTATCGACCTGCTTGTCATCAAAAAGCTGTGTGACGAAATCATCCCTAAAAATATTGCTTATATCTATAAAACTTATAACCTGTTTGAAATAAAAGGAATAGGTTCCAGTATCAACACAGATTCTTACTATAAAACCATAGGTTATGCGGGTCTTCTCATTAATCAAACCGGGAAACGGAATCAATATACTGCACTAGATATCAGCTTGTCTTTCCTTAGTTTTCATTACCCCAAAAGTTTAATGAAACATTTGCAAAAAGACAGGAAATTAACAGTTGAAAAATTCTCCAATGGGGTTTATCATATCATTAATGAGACTTTTTGTATTCAAATTATCGTTACCAAAGAACTCCTGCCAGAAGAAAATTTATACTTGCACTGTTTGACGAATAATCTGGATGATACAAAGCTTATCAATCGGCTCATTAACGATTATCAATGTCATCAGACGCAGGAAATTTATATCAAATATATGAACCAGCTAACAAATGCCAATTCAAATGCGAAAGGAGAATCACCTATGTTTGAAGAAATGATGGAACGTGCAAAAATGGAAGCAGACGCTTATTATAAAACTCATTATGCTGAACTGCTTGATACCTTAAACAATAAAATTGAGCAATTGTATTCTTCTAATAAACAGTTGTATTCTTCTAATAAACAGTTGTCTTCTTCTAATGAGCAGTTGTCTTCCAAGGTTGACTATCTGAAAGCTCTGCTTAAACAAAACAATATTCAATTTGATTAAAATATATTAACTCCCGATATAAGCCACTTAAATATCTTGTATTGGGAGTTCCCATTATATATCACTTAACTATGTATCTTACCTACTACTCTCTACTTACATCCAATATTTCGCCATTTTCTCTTCTACTTCCGCTTCGTCCAGAGAAAAAATATCCTGAATATTTTCTTTTACTTCCTGACGGTTCAGACCAGAAGAACAGTATTTTTCAATTAACTTTCTTATTGCATTCTCATTTCTTTCGCTATGCATCTTACTTTCTTTTTCTGCCCTTTGCATTATACACTGCATCTCTTTTATCTCATACTCCGCTCTTTCCATTTGCGTCATAACAATAGGTCTCATAATCCCATTCACTTCCTTCTTTAACTCCGGCTCATTTTTCAAAAGATAACCGCAGGTTAAACTTAGCAATTCAATCACTTCTTTTCCTGCAACATCTGTCAGTACACCGTTCTCTTTTTCACGGTCTATTATCATAATACATTCCCGTATAAATTCTGTCAAATCTTTTCTTATGACCTCTAAAACCGGCTGCTTTATAGCATTCTTTTTTCTGTTAAGATACTTCCGGAAGCGGATAGGCAGAAAGGGAATCAGCATATTCAAGTGCTTTTTCTCAATCATTTCCGTTGTGTAACTCTGTACATTCATAACAGGAATACGGTATTCATGAGTTGTCCCGTCTGCAAATCTGATAAGGCAGGTTTCTTCCTCAGGCATACTGTCTGTATCATTCAAGTACAGAATAACACTTCTCGGCATAATCAATTCATGCCTGTTATCTAAAAAAGCTGTTTTCCCGATGTTTTCGGTTCCAATTCCATGTACCAGTCCGATATGGATATCATACTCCAACATACGAAGCACCATGCCCTTATCCTTATTCATCTGGCATTCCATATGATAAATATCCCTGTTTTCTATCTGGACTGCAATATCTGCAAAGATAGAGTTTAATGTACTGCCGCCATCCTTATGTATGCGTCTGACCACATATTCCGTTGCTATCAGTCTTATCTCTGCGTTTACGGGATATACTTTATGAAACACCTCCTGAATCAAGGGTAATAGCAGCCAAGGATATCTCTCTACTTCTTTTTTAGCCACTTCATCCCATAGATAATACTGTTCGATAATCTCCGGCGTCATTTCCTCAAGTATATCATCGGGAATGGTACCGTAATATCTGATATCCTCTACTGTATTATTGTGATTTGTTCTGCTCTCGTTCTTTTTTTCTGTCAAATTTTCGATAGACATTTTTCTCCTTTCACGCCTCAAGCTATGAAAGAAGAATCCGCTTTCATCACTTACGGCTCTGTTAAAATA
>CAZKOR010000225.1:0-6114 GCA_964554405.1 uncultured Bacteroides sp.
AGTATTTTATATTTATCATGCAGTGAAGACGATTCCCAACGTGCTTTCGGTATTTATGGAAGTCTGGGCACTGCCGGTCTTCTGTCTTCCGCAGCAATTTATACGGTATTTATTAAAGAAAACTATCGGGCCGCCGGTTTTTTAACTGTCATCAGCTATGGCATAGCGGCAATTCTCAGCTTTGGGCTGAAAGAAGTCAAGGCTGCCGCGAAAGATGAAAGAACGTCTTTTGGACATTCACTTACTATTTTAAAAGAAACACTTAATAACAGAAGCCTGCTTCTTCTGATTGCCGGCATTGCGCTTTTATATGAAGTGAATCAGACTATAACTGTATTTTTCAACCAGCTTCAATATAAAAAAGCAGGCATGTCAGCCGGACTGATTTCCGGAGTCTATATTTTAATGACGCTTTCCGGCTTGGTAAGTGTTTTTTCCGCGTCTCTCACCAAAAAGTTAAAGCCACGATTCTTTGGGGCACTGCTTTTTGCTGTTTGCAGTTTTTCCTGCTTAATGTTGGCCTTTACAGAAAATCCATTCATTTCAGTTTTAGGAGTTTTACTTGTCAGTGTCTGTTCCAGCCTGATGTCACCATTAGGAACAGAACTGCAGAATAAAGCAATTACAGCGACTGACCGTGCGACTGCGCTTAGTATGAGTACATTGATTATGGATTTGCTGGCGGTCTTTACCAATCTTGTTTTCGGGAAATTAGCCGAATTTGATTTAAGCGCTGCAATGTGCTTTGGCGGGTTCCTTTGTATACTCGGGGCGGGTCTGTATCTGAACGGTCTCAAAACAAAGAAAGAATAGAAAGTTCTCTTTGCAGGAAGAGGTTTCTTAAAGTATAATAATCGTGTTAATTAGATACAAATTTATGGGGTAACAAAATGGATTACAAAGAGACCAACGAAAGAAGACTGCATAACACAAAAAGAAAAAACCGCATCATCAGTATAGCCGCACTTGGCTTGCTGCTCGCAGCCTGCGGTGCACCGGAAGAACGATCGGAGGAGCATTACAGTTGCGGGGTGCAGGAGCTCAGCGGATATCTGTATGAACATACTTCCGTAAGCGTAAGCCCTTATGCCAGTGCGGAAATTATGATAAAGGATTATGAAGGGGAATGGCTGGAAAACAACTGGGATGCTGATATTCCGTCAACTTTTCGGTTCGCGGGAGAGGTGGATGTGACATGGAGGTTTTACAATTCTTTTGCGGAAATGGATGCGGCGTTAAATGAGGCGGTTATGCAGGAAACGGATGGAAACTCGCTTCATTTTCTGTATTATACTTTCCCCATGGCGGAGAACGACCACGCCCTTGATTTGTACTGCAATCTGAAAAGCAGATTTGATACGGAAGAGCACCCTCTGTCAGCATGGAGCGCAGACAAAGGGAAGCTGTTTTATTATACACAGGAAACGCTGAAAGAAGGAGACGGCTATGAGTATACCTCTCTGCAATATCGGAGTTCGAAGGTCAATCTTTATGTGAAGGACCGGACAGCATATGGACTCACTTTGATGAACGCGCCATCGGAAGATGACGACGAAACCTTGGAGTATGTGTTTAGAGATGTTTTCCAGCGCTACGACGCTTCATGGAGCGGCTGGGGGCTGGATGAGGAAAGCTTGTACTGGATCGACCATGAGGAACGGCTGACCGAATTGGAGAACCCGAAGCGCAGTTTTCTGGAGGTCCGTGGAATTGATGAGTTTTGGGAAGAAGGAATCATGCAGTATTTTGGTCTGCTTGTGGAGGCTGATTACGAGCTGCCGCTTACGGAGGACGGCAGGATGCTTTCCCTGCACTTTTCGCTTGCAGAGGAAGATGAGGTCTCCGCGGATGAAAAAGAAATGTCTGCGGAGGAAGAGTCTGCGGAATTTCGCTACAAACTCTCGAACGGTTATTGGATGGATGAACCCTATGACATGACAGTGACGGATATGGAGACCGGCGAAGTATTGCAGGAGAGCAGGCTGTCTTTGAGTATTGAGTTGGCGGATACGATTACCTATCCGGACTTAAACGGTGACGGTTACGCAGATATGCGGGTCGGCACACCCGTTCATTCGAACGGTGCAATAGCGAAGGAGGAAAGTTATATGCCGCCTCATTATCTGCTCTGGGATACTCAGGCAGAAGAGTTTGTGCGCAAGACGGAAAAAGAGGTGGAGAATAGCAGACTGGCGGTGGCAAACGGTTTAACGGAGGAAGAGCAGGAGGAAAAGAGCAAACGGGAAAGGAGAGATCCTTTTGCGCCTATTCAGGAATTGCCGGAGGGGGCAGAACCGGAGAATTATATCAAACTCACGAGCGGGAAGATGCTGGAATATGAAGTGCAGGAAGGAGACAGCCTCTGGCGTATCAGCGAACGTTTTTACGGAACTGAAAACAAGTGGATGACAATCGTGCGGGCTGAGGATGCACCGAAGGATCCGAATTATCTGCTGGTAGGTGAGACTGTATTTTTACCGGAGATTTTTTATATCCGCAAAGACCCGTATTCCAAGGGCGGTATAATCTCTGAAGGAAGTTTCCAGATTGAGTACCCGGATGGGTTTGCCTACTATTGGCTGGATGGCGATTTAGAGTATAGGTCTTGGGAGAAAGAGAACCAAATCAACTATTTGCCGGTAACGAATCCCGTGAGGGAAAATCCACTCCATGAACCGGAGGATTGGGAAGCATTTCAGGCGGAGGCGATACGGTGCAGTGAAGAACTTTGTCCGGGAAGAGTGTCGAACCTCACTTTTGAAAAGTATCATATGGAGGATGGCTATGACCTGTATGGATACTATTTCGAGTATGATACAGGGGAAAAAATTCTTGAGTATGTGGATTTTTTCAAGTTAGGAAAAAACAATATGTCGGAAGTAATCGGTGTGCGCGAGCAGGAGCCGAATACTGTGCTGTTAAATACCGTCCGCTATATGGCGGCAAGTTTTATTGATTACGGAGGTAAGCCGACCATGGGCTGGGGCGGTCTGCAGATTAACGTGGGTTTTGATGAATGGGAGTACCAGTACATTCATAATTTGTTTGAGGCGGCGAGGGAGCAATTTCAAACTTCCGGTGATTTCGCGGAATAATCGGAATGCTTTGTTTTAAAGCAAAAATTTTACCGCCAATCATTCCATATAGCTTCTTCCGGCTCCAGTGTGATACTGTAATCTATTCCGAGCGCGCTGCATTGACGTTGTATTGCGCTCTGTAGTTCTTCATCAGTAACCCAGTTAATGCCTGCTTCGTCACGACATCTGTTGACATAGGTTTCGCACAGTGGCTTTTCTTCTTCGGAGCAGTAATCAGGTATGCCGTACTGATAAAAGTCTTCATCACCGATTGTAGAGATGTATACTGCAAAGGTGTAACATATATTTTCGTTAAATATATCCCTGTAGATATCAAAGTCGATATAACGTGCGAGTGAGCCGGCTAAAATATGTGTATCATAAATAGTTGTTTGTCTTCCATTTGAGTAGATGGCGGATAATGTAACAATGTGGTCTTCGGCGCCATTTGAACCCCAGCTTCGCAGAGTTCCATTCGCATACGCAGTGGTCTCGCTTCTTGCCCAACATTCGTACGTATCTGTCACATATAATTGACCATTATCATCGGTAATGATAAAAACGGCATAACTGTCATCGTCGGGGTAATATATATTTAGTCCCACAAATTTTACAAGCAGGTTTTTGTCATTTACATCCGAACTGTCGGGACATTCTACATAAGCATATTGCACATAGTCGTAGGATGTCTTGTCTGTATCTTCCGGATCAAGATAATATTCGGACACGCATTCACCTAACTCCGTCAATGTATAGGAATTTCCATTTTCCAAGATTGGTTTTATATAAATGTTTTCAGTGTAATTACTGTTGAAAGTTACCGGAATATCGCCGCTCAAAAATTGTTCATACAAATCTTGAGAGTTCAGCGCTGTATTCTGGTTATCTGTATTTTGGTCATCAGCGGCGCATACTGACAGAGTTATTCTGATGCAGGCTGCCGCCAATAAAATTGTCATGATTGTTTTCCGTTGCAGTTTTTTCACAAGTAATCACTTCCTATACATAATTATTATGTTACAATCATATCATATTTAGGCTTATATGCAATATTAGTCATCCGACTGAAAGAGCGGTTGGTATGCGCTGTTATATCATGTTATAATGTTGACAAGAATAAATTTTGGTCCGATTATTTGCAGTATTAACGGTACAGAGCTAGTGTTTAAATATTATAAGGATGGAAGATGATTCCATTTAAGATAGTTTATATTTTGATTTGCAAGGAGGAGTGATGCCTTATGATGATCAGCCCAGAAGGGTTTATAGAAGAATACAAAGATAAGTCATACGCAGAACTCCTGCTGGTGCGGGATGAGCTTCTTGAGGAGATCAGAGCATTTGAGAACCATACTTATAATCCGGAGATGGATATGTTCCATCCGTCGCCGGAAGTCATTTATCAGTGCAATCTTGAGTACATGGGAAAGTTGTGTGAGCTGATTTCTAAGAAGTATAATCAGAAATTTACAGAGCATTGAGGATGAGTACGGCAGCATCAATTTCTTTATTTTAGAGGAATCGCCAGTCACGGTCGTGCAGAAACTGCCAAAGGGATTGTCACCATATAAGATGAAGATGCTTGGAGAAGCGCTATCTGGGAGTACCTGAGAAATGTCAGGATTGATGGCGCAAAACCTGATATGCATCTACGCAGATTCTTTGGTGTAGATAGAATGGGTAGTGGAGAGATTTGCACAATCACACCACACTGTAAGAATTATTTGATTAGAGATTGGTGTAGCAGGAGTTGGTAAGTGCACTTGTGATAAAATGTAACCAATAAAGTGAGGGCATTTTTTAGATGAACCAAACCAAAGAAACCATAAGAAAAATAACAGTCTGCCTACTTCTAACCAGTTTGCTTTGGGGATGCGGGCAAGGGGAAGAAAGTATTGAAAAGGAACAACCTGCCGAAAATAGCGAGCAGACAGAAAAAATTGTTCAAACGGAAGAAGTGATTTCTGACGATAGCGTTGCCTTTGCAGATGCCACAATGAAAGAAATAATCAGTGAAGCATGTGAGGGAGAACCGGATAAAGAACATCTGGGAGAAATTACTATTTTGCACCTTTCTCTTACAAAGGATGATGAACCGATTGCTGTTTTAGACGATCTGGCTCTTCTGCCAAACTTGGAACAGCTCTATATTGATGTGCAGCCAGAATGTGAAAAGCAGATGGTGCTTGATTATGGCTATCTGAAAAACATGGATGAACTGGCGGAGCTGACTATTCATGATAAGCATCTTTCGGATATTTCTTTTGTAAAACAGATGAAAGCCTTACAGCTTCTGGATGTTTCTGACTGCAATATAGAGGATTACTCCGGACTGGAATATCTTCCAAAATTGGATAATTTGTCCATTGGCGGGAATCCGGGGGATCCTTTACAGGTTTTACGGAAAAGAGGGGCAGAAGTGCTTACTGCCTCTGCTGAAGATAAGGATGTATGGAAGAATGAACTGGAAAAAGCATTTGATGTTTATAATCCCCTGACAGAAAAAAGTGATGAATTTAAAAGTGAAGTAGAAGACTGGTGTGTCAGCGATTTTAATGGGGACGGAACGGATGATTTGGGAATTGTAATAGGAAGGATTGATGAGGAAGTATCATCAGTTCCCATACAACGCCGTCTTTACCTGTATTTGGGAAATGAAGAGGGATATGGGGAACCGCTGAATCCGCTTCCGCTTCTTAGCGGATATGGGCATGAAAATTCTTTTCAGGGATTTACCATGAGAGATGGAAAAGTTTTTGCAAAGTATTGTTTCGATAGCCAGGATACTCTGCTGACTGATATGGAAATATACGAATATCGGGATGAAGAGTGGCAGTATATATTATATACATCAGATCAAAGGAACTGCTTTGGCGTGTATGATTTTGTGAATGATAGTTTTACGGTTTATGCGTGGAGATATGCCGCTGATGATAAGGGGGAATATGTGAAGCGGTGGGGAAATTCCTTATCAGATATTTTTGTGTATTATGACAGGATTCCTTATGATGAGGGTGAGGACGGTTACAAATGGATT
>CAZKOR010000226.1:0-6067 GCA_964554405.1 uncultured Bacteroides sp.
GAATTTTTATTATAGTGATGGTCGTCTGTCCTATCATCACTGATTTTGTCTGTTAAAATATTTTCTCATTACAGACTTGTATTTTCATTGTATAAAAAAATTGGAGGTTTTTCAAGCCATCCTTATTTATATTTATATTCTTTAAATATGTGAAATTTTTCGGATTTATCATATTCATTTAGGGAACTCACGGTAATGCCCTCCGTGCCATAATGTTCAGAATTTACCCATTTATCATAATCAAACCTATGATAATATACACCCCATTTATCGCTATTACGCCATACATAATCCAGGCTTTCTTCTCCTTCCATAATATTGATTCGATAATTTATCCCTTCATATTTTTTTTCAAACTCTTTTTCAAACTCAGCAACGCTATTTTCGCACAAACGCAAAAGTTCTTCACTGAATCCGGCATTTGTGATATCAATAACAATACTTATTCTATCCTTTTTCAGACAATCACCGATATTCGTTCCATCATAATAAACGGAAATTACTCCTCTCCCTGACCATTCTGCCACTTTACATGTTACCCCATCTACCTCACAAAGATCTGTAAAATACTGCTGCATTAATTCTGTATAGGCCGTATGGATTTCTTCCCGTTGATAGTCGTCCATATATATATTCACGGGAATATAACCCCTGATGTTATATGTTTCTCCGTTTACAATAAACTCTCCGTTCCATTCTCCGTCATAATGCGCATGCCAGTCTGTATCACTTGTTAATACATACGTATAAGGCTCAAAAGACTGTAATTCAAACTCCATATCATATTTTTTCGATAGATATTGCAAAGCATCCTTCTCAGCGTGAGTTGCATCTTGATCTATTTTTTCCTGCGTTTCTTCATCTATTTTCGCGGAACACCCGCTAATCAAACAAGGTATTATGAGAAAAATAATCATAGTTGTCATGCAATGCAGAATAATTTTTCTGTTCATATCACACTCCCCTTTTCTGAGTTTAAGTACATGATAATACCATTATTGCTGATTTCTCCGAATCTCGCTGTCATCTAATTTCGGCAGATTATTCAAACTTACTGCTTCTAATGTCTGTAATTGCTGAATTGTTAATTGCCGAAGTAATTCCATTCTTTCTTTTTGTCTTTTCCCTTGATTAATTAAAATAGCATTATAACTCTCTAAGTTCGCAAGCACTAATAATTGATTCAATGATGCAACATCCCTCATATTTCCTTTCTCATTGGGATTTTCATCTTTCCACTGTTTTGCAGTCTTTCCAAATAAAACAACATTCAGCATATCAGCTTCATTTGCATAAGTATTAGATATCTGCGCCGGAGTCAATGCCGGAGGGATCAAATTATCTTTAATTGCATCTGTATGTATTCTATAATTCAACTTTGAAATTTCTCTGTTTAAATTCCAATTTAAGGATAAACGGCTATTCTCATCGAATTTTAACCGTCTATAATCTTTCATAATATATAATTGAAATTCAGGTGAAATCCAAGTTGCAAAGGACATAGCAATATCACTGTGAGCATAAGTAGCACCATAACGACCGGCCTTTGAAACAATGCCTACTGCATCTGTAGCCTCTATCCATTTTTTAGGTGACATTGTAAAAGCATTTGCACCGGCTTGTTTTTTAAACCCCTCGAATTCGAGGGGTTTAAAATTTGGATTATGAAGTCTTTCCCATAGTCCAAGAAATTCTATAACATCTCGAGTTCGCATCCAATTTTGTATTACTGCTGCCGGTTCATCGCTTTTATATCTGGCTATATCTGTTAAAGAAATAAACTCATTTTCAAAATCTTTTGTATAAATAGCGATATCTATTCCATTAGCATGTATTGTATCTTTCATTATTTTTTCCATAATAAACCGACTCCTACATAATTAATTTTTATTCCGCAGCACATAATACCTCAAAATTGACCGCTTGAGCAAACTGCTCTTTATCCTCATGCAGATACACCACTTAACACCCCCGTTTCATACATATTCCGATACAGTTTATCCGGATAATATGAAAGATAAGGCTCCAACATGGAAAATGTAAACATCATATCTTTCATATAACATGAAATCCTCCGTTTTAGCCGTTCTCCCTCTACTTCAGCAATTATATCAATGTCTTTCAATAAATCTAAAAACTGCAAAATTCTATAATTCTCCTTTGTGACAGTTGCTCTGGGTTTACGCAAAATCACTTTTACTGAAGCAAGAACAGCTTCCCGATAATCACTGGTTGCCCGATTTGTGACTATCTCATAAACCGCCGGAACCTGAGTGGTAAGTCCGATTTGATTTGCAAACATAAGTCCACTGATATATCCACAGGTTGTATCTCCATCTTTCAAATATTTTTTCTCTATCACTGCATCTCTGGAAATCATAGAACCAGATTCAAACATTGTCTGTTTTGGTATAAAGTAGATTCCGGCATCATATCTTTTCAATTTCCCGGCATCTGTCAATTTTTTTATCTGCTGCCGCAAATTGGCATCAGACATTCCATCTATCTTAATCTCAGATATCAAAATAGGCACATTTTCTCCATAATTCTCATATAAAAACTTATATAATAACATCAAATCACCGCCGTTCACAAATTCGAATATTTTATTTTCACTTTTATGATATCAATTATTTGATTAATTGGCAACAAATTGTTTTTTATACATTATTTTCACTATTATAAATATAGTGACAAACCCATGGACTAATGTTACAATATCAGGCAATGATAGAGTTTATGCAGAGGTACAAATACATGGAAAAATATAAGAAACTGGATGCAAATATGATAAAGTTAATTGCTATTATAGCAATGACTATAGACCATATCACCTGGATGCTTTTTCCAGGGTATCCGAAAGATTTTGCTCCTATTTTGCTACATATCATAGGCAGGATTACATGTCCTATCATGTGTTACTTTATCGCAGAAGGATATCATTATACAAAGAATGTAAACAGATATACTAACCGCTTATTTATCTTTGCTTTCATATCACATTTTGCTTATGTATTTGCATCTATGCATTTTATAGATTGGAAGTCGTTTATTCCCTTTTATTATGGAAGCGTATTAGATCAGACAAGTGTTATGTGGTCACTTGCATGGGGACTGGTAATGCTGCGGGTAATGAACAGTCAGAAAATACAGAAAAATGTGCTAAAAACATTCCTTATAATACTTATCTGCCTGATTAGTTTTCCCAGCGACTGGAGTTGTATTGCAAGTTTATGTATTTTAGCATTTGGAACAAATCGCGGGAAATTCAAAACTCAAATGCTATCGATGATTTTCTATGTAGCAATATATGCAACGGTATATTTCTTTGCAATAGATAAAGTCTATGGTTTATTGCAAATGGCGGTTGTTTTTGCAATCCCGCTTATTATGCTGTACAACGGACAGAGAGGTAAAAATCAAAGATTAAACAGTATAATGAAATGGTTGTTTTACGTATACTATCCGTTACATCTTTTTATTATCGGATGGATTAAATATGTGCGGTAAACGGAACTCTTTACTGATAAAGGAGAAATAAAATTGGACGAAGACACAAAAAACCTACAGGGAAAAGACCTACAGAATAAGAAACAGAAAAAAATAAGCCGCATTGTCATTGTCATTTTTCTAGTTGTGATTGTATTTGCAGCAATGTATTCCGGATTTTTATCAAAGAGTTATTATCACTATTACATTCCGACAGGCGGTATTTTCAGGCAGCAGTTCTCTGGATGGCCGCCGGAACAGCTTAGCGCTAAAGTAAAGGAATACTGTAATCCGGATGCAGAACTGGTAGAAAAACAGGACGATGGCTGGTATGTTTTCCGCGCACCTGACACACTTGCCGAAGGAGAATATATTTATTTTCATGTATCCGATTCTTTTACAATACCGAACAACTATACTTTGCAGCTTTTGTTGAGTGAAGCTTCTCACTTTTGGAGTACAAGAAACCGCTATGTGACATTTTACGGTGATAATGATTTGCTCGAACTGGAAGATGCTGTTGATACAGGAAAACCACTAAATACTCCCCTTTCCACATATGGCACGCTCCACATTACCTGCTATGATTCTGAAAACGATATTGCTGCCTGCGCTGCGGATATTACGGACTGGCTGCAGTTTGTTAAAAATATCGGGCAGTTGCCTTACGACACTGACGCTTCTGCCGCCCGCTTACTGGCAAACATACAGACAGGAAGCGACGACAGCCGCATTTCTGTTAATTTCTATCCATTAAGCAATTTTATGGATAACTCTTCATGGGAAACCAGATACCAGCAAACAAAAGCCGCTCTGACAGAGACTTTTGAAAAGTATAATGAATGGGTTCAAGAGCAAAACAACGCAAATGTACTCGACACAGACGTATATACTACTGATGCTGACACTGACGCCGATGCCTTATTTATGGCATCTTATGACGATACCTATTATGAAAAAGAGTGCCTAATAGGTGACGGCGTGATTCGCTATCGCATGGTCGTAAGAGATGCCGCTTTAGGACATCGTCTTTACAGTCTGCTGAAAAGCACGGACAGCGGTAAAACATGGCAGATGTCCAGTTCCCTGCCTTTTGGATATGAGATGGGTATGGGAATTGACTTTACTTTTCTGGATGAAGATTTCGGATTCGCCACGCTGATGCACAATGGCGGAGACGAAGCGGTTTTGTATGTAACGGAAGATGGCGGAGATACTTATCAGCTTGTCGTTATGGAGGGATGCACAGTCACTCTGGACAATGGCTATACCTATAACCCTTATGACTTTCCGCAGATGCCTTATGAAGAAAACGGCATCATCTATGTTTTATGCGGACAGGGCGCAGATGGAGATTATGCAGGCGGCGACGATGCCGGGCTTGCTTTATACCAATCTGCGGACGGCGGACATATTTTTACTTTCGTAGAAATCCAACCGCCCGCAGGAGAAAACTAATAAACTTTTTTATCCAGACCCATTCTGACAATAATGTCATTTATTTTCTGATAAACGAGTTTTTCATCTATTGTCAGCACTTTCCGGTTCTCCATCGTAATCTGTCCGTCGATAATAACAGTGTCCACTTCGGAGCCGTTTGCAGAATAGGAAAGTCCGGCAATCAGATTGTTTCTCGGGGTGAGTGACGGCGTATTCAAATCCAGAATCGCCAAATCCGCTTTTTTTCCTACCTCGATAGAGCCGATTTCTTTTTCCAGTCCCAATGCCTTTGCCCCGTTGATGGTCGCAATGCGGAATCCTTCTTTCGCACTGACACACTGCGGTGTTTTGCCTGTGCCTTTATGAATCAGCGTAAGCAGACTTAATTCATGGAACATATTCAGGCTGTTATTGCTTGCAGCGCCGTCCGTACCGAGACAGACATTTACGCCTTTTTCCAACATTTTGGCAATCGGCGCAAATCCGTTGCCAAGTTTCATATTACTTGCCGGGTTTGTTACCACGCTGACATTGTGCGCTTTTAAAATATCAATATCTTTATCCGTCACCTGAACGCAGTGTGCAGCAATTGCCGGAACATCAAAAATTCCTGTCTTTTCTGCCAATTCAATCGGTGTGCAGCCGTATTTTTCCTGAATCTGCTCTATTTCACTGACACTTTCCGATAAATGGATATGAATCCCCATATTGTTTTTCTTTGCTTCATCAGAAACAATCTTCAAAAATTCATCATCGCATGTATAGGGCGCATGCGGTCCTAATAAAAAGGTCAGTCTGTCACAGTCTTTTGCCGCATCCCTTTCCTCGTATGCCTGACGAAGACGCATTTGTCCTGCTTCATCATTACCGCTGCCGACAAGTCCGCGGCAGATAACCGCGCGCATTCCTGACTCTTTGACCGCTCTTGTCGTCTGGTGGATATTCATCTGCATATCGTTAAAGCAAGTCGTTCCGCTCTTCATCATCTCGATAATCGCAAGGTTCGCTCCCCAATAGGTATCTTCATCCGTCATCTGCTGCTCAATCGGGTCGATAGTACCGAACAGCCAGTCCATAAAAGATAAATCATCCGCCACATTCCGCATAAAAGACATATAAGAATGCGTATGGCAGTTAA
>CAZKOR010000227.1:0-6066 GCA_964554405.1 uncultured Bacteroides sp.
GTAATCTGCGGTACGCCGATACCGGCAACAACACGTGTCGTACAGATAGAACCCGGTCCAATACCTACTTTTACCGCATCGACGCCTGCTTCAATTAACGCCTTTGTACCCTCTCCTGTCGCTACGTTTCCGGCAATAACCTGAATGTCCGGATATTTTTCTTTAATCATTCTGACGCAGCGCAGCACGTTTTCAGAATGTCCATGCGCGGAGTCTAAAACAATGACATCTACTTTCGCATCGATTAATGCGCCGACTCTGTCCAGTACATTTGCCGTAATGCCGACTCCGGCGCCGCACAAAAGTCTGCCCTGTTCGTCCTTCGCGGAAAGCGGATATTTAATTGTTTTCTCAATGTCCTTAATTGTAATCAGACCTACCAGATTATAATCATCATCTACAATCGGTAATTTTTCTTTTCTTGCTCTTGCCAATACCTGCTTTGCTTCTTCTAACGTAATGCCTTCTTTTGCCGTAATCAATCCCTCGGATGTCATGGATTCCTTGATTTTTTTCGTAAAATCCTTTTCGAATTTTAAATCACGGTTGGTAATGATACCGACAAGTTTTCTTCCCTCCGTAACAGGTACGCCGGAAATTCTGAACTTAGCCATTAATGCATCTGCATCGGCCAATGTATGTTCCGGGGTCAGGGAAAATGGATCCGTGATGACGCCGTTTTCAGATCGTTTCACTTTGTCAACTTCTTCCGCCTGCGCCTCAATCGACATATTCTTATGAATAATGCCGATACCGCCCTGTCTGGCCATTGCGATTGCCATCCTATGTTCCGTCACCGTATCCATACCGGCACTCATCATAGGGATGTTCAGTTTAATTTTCTTTGTAAGCCACGTTGTTAAGTCTACCTGATTGGGAATCACCTGTGAATAACTCGGTACTAAAAGTACATCATCAAAAGTAATGCCTTCGCCAATAATCTGACCCATTTTCTCTCCTCCTGACATGTTTGTGCGTATAATTTATTTTTATAATAAAAGTACTGCCAGTTCTAAAACTGACAGTATACTTTTCATGGTTAATCAGTAAACACTTTCCGCGGAGCAACCGACTGAATTGCCTTTACCATTTCCGCGTTCGGCTCTAAGATAACTTTTACGTTACCCTCATAAACCATCACATATTTATTTTTGTCATCTGCTTCTCCCGAACTGTAATCTACCGTTTTCAGTTCACGGTTCCTGAAAGCATCAAGATGATATGACTTTACCGGCGCCAAAACTTCCATCTTATCTATGCTGTAAACAGCAGCTTTCTTTCTCTTGCTCTTTGCCAAAACCTTATCAACACTAATCTCTTTATCCAGATACAGATACTCATACTCAATATCCGCATTCATATATGCAAAATAAGAAGCGACTCCTAATACAATTGCCACAACAAGCATTAAAGGACTCGCAAGTCCGAAAATAAAGAAGCATACTGTAAGCATCATGAGAATCGTTTTGAGAAGCCGTAACGGGAAAGAAGATTTTCTGGCAACAAGACATTCCACATAGGTTTCACTCATAATAATTTATCCTCCAGAGTAATTCGGTTTCAATAGTTAATAAATACTATATCATGATTTTTGACTTTGTACAAGAAAATTGATATGATTACAACATAACACATTTTGAAAGGGGCGTTTTTATGTCATCTCATAACTCACTTTACGGAGAAATCAGAGAACAGCACCAGAAAACCAAAGACATGAGTCTGAAAGGAAAACTCGAATATTTCTGGGATTATTATAAAATACACACGGCTGTCGTCTTAGCGGTTCTGGCTCTTACCGTCATGTTTATCCAGCAATACCGTTCCAACAAAGATTATGCTTTTTATGCCGTACTCCTCAATGTAGATTCTACCCGTATTCAAGATAACCAATGGAATGATGAATTTTCGGAATATGCGGGCATTGACACGGAAGAATACGCTACAGTGATTGATACATCCTTTATTATATCCAGAGACAACTACTCTGAATATTCCATTACCAGTATGGAAAAACTGGTTGTCATGATATCTTCCGGCATCATAGATATTGTGGTGGCAGATACCGGCACTTTTGAAAGTCAGGCGCAAAATGAATATTATGTAAACCTAGGAGCAGTTCTGCCAAAAGAACTTCTCGATAAATACAGCGATTACCTATATTATACGGATGCCGCTACTTTTGAAGCGACGGAAAATGCCCTATATTCTGACGAAGAGCAGCCCTCCGCCGATACCTTTATCATAAACCATCATGATCCGTCTTCCATGGAACAGCCGATTCCTGTCGGTATCTGTCTCCCGGAGGGAAACAAACTGATAGAAACCGGCTGCTATGATTATCTGGCGGAAAGTGGTACCACGTATCAGGGATATCCGTCAGAAGCTGTTTTAGGCATTACTGCCAATACGACACATATTGATACGGTAATCAAGTTTCTGGAGTTCCTTGAGTAAGGAACTCTTTTAACATTTGATTGACTGATGCAGGGTCGGCTTTGCCTTTCATGGCTTTCATCGTCTGTCCGACTAAAAAACCGAGCGCTTTTTCTTTCCCGTTCCGGTAATCTTCTACGGACTGCGGATTTCCTGCAATCACCTCTTCTACTGTTTTGCGAAGTGCATTTTCATCATTGACTGTCTTCAGTCCATGCTCTTCCACATACTGTTCCGGGTCAATATCGTTCTCAAACATAACTTCGAAAACTTCTTTCGCAACCGAACTGTTAATTGCCCTGCTGTCCACAAGCGCAATCAATTTGGCAAGATTCTCCGGAGAAAAACACAAATCCTGTGCATCTACTTCTTTTTCTTTCATTAAACGCATTGTTTCACCCATCAGCCAGTTGGACACCTTTTTAGGCTGATTGCAGATAGCCGACGTCTCTTCAAATATGTCAGCCATACGCTTAGAACCGGTTATAATGTCAATATCATAATCAGGAATCCCGTATTCCTTTTGATAGCGCGCCATTTTTTCCGTACGAAATTCCGGCTGTTTTGCACGAATCTCCGCCAGCATTTCCTCACTTACAACAATGGGCACAAGGTCCGGGTCGGGAAAATACCGGTAATCCTGTGCATCTTCCTTGCTCCGCATCGCATAGGACTCTCCCTTTGTGTCATCCCATCTTCTTGTTTCCTGTATAACCTCTTTGCCCTCTTCGAGCAAATCAATCTGACGCTCTCTTTCTCCCTCGATAGCCCTCATGATTGCCTTAAAAGAGTTTAAGTTTTTCATTTCCGTTCTTGTTCCGAACGCTTCCGCTCCTTTTTCCCTGACAGACAGATTCACATCCGCCCGCATGGAACCTTCCTGCAGTTTACAGTCGGATGCACCGAGATACTGGATAATCAGGCGTAGTTTTTCCAGATAGGCAATGACTTCCTCCGCACTGCGCATATCCGGCTCCGATACAATCTCTATTAACGGAACGCCGGAGCGGTTATAATCAACGAGGGAGCAGTCCTCCCATTCATCATGAATCAGTTTTCCGGCATCTTCCTCCATATGGATTTCATGAATGCCAATCGTCTTTTTTCCGCCCTCTTCCGTCTCAATTTCCACGCCGCCGTTTCTGCAGATGGGAAGATAAAGCTGTGAAATCTGGTAATTCTGCGGATTATCAGGATAAAAATAATTCTTTCTGTCAAATTTGCCGTATCTGGTGATCTCACAGTTCGTTGCAAGACCTACCGCAATCGCATATTCCAATACCTGCTTGTTTAAAACCGGCAGAGAACCCGGCATACCGGTACAAACCGGACAGGTGTGTGAGTTTGGCGCTTTTCCGAATGCTGTAGAACAGCCGCAGAAAATTTTGGTTTTCGTTGCAAGTTCCACATGCACTTCCAGTCCGATAACAATTTCGTATTCTTTTGCCATATCAGCACACCTCCTTTGCTGTCGGAAATACGCCCCGCGCCTTTTCATAAGTATAGGCTGTCTGAATCAGTTTTTTCTCCTGAAAGCAATCTCCGATTAACTGTAATCCAATCGGGAGCCCCGTCTTATCCTGCCCGCAGGGGAGACTGATACCCGGCAGTCCGGCAAGATTTACTGCTATCGTATAGATATCTCCCAAATACATCTTAAGCGGGTCAGCAAGACTTTCTCCGAGCTTCGGCGCCGTAGTAGGCGCTGTCGGTCCTAAAATCACATCATACTTTGCAAACGCCTCATCAAATGCTTTTTTAATCAATGCTTTTACTTTCAGGGCTTTTAAATAATAAGCATCATAATATCCGGAACTTAACACAAAAGAGCCTAACATAATACGGCGTTTCACTTCTTCGCCAAAGCCCTCCGAGCGGGACTTTTTATACATATGATGAAGTCCATCGTATTCCTTAGTCCGGTAGCCGTATTTAATGCCGTCGAAACGCTCCAGATTGGAACTTGCCTCGGCTGCCGCAATAGTATAGTAGGTCGGAATGGCATAGTCTACAAGGCTTAAATCAAAATGTTCTACAACCGCACCTTTTTCCTTCAGTACCTCTCCTGCCCGTAATACGGCTTCTTTTACTTCCTCATCCAGTCCCTCTCCGAAATAATCGTTCGGAATACCGATTTTCATGCCTTTCACATCATCTACAAGTGCAGACGTGAAATCCGTATCCTGTCTGGCGATAGATGTTGAATCCTTTTCGTCATGGGAAGCAAGCGTCTCTAAAACCGCTGCGCAATCCGTCACGTCTTTGGCAAGCGGTCCAATCTGATCCAAAGAGGAACCATAAGCAATGAGCCCGTAGCGGGATACGGTTCCGTAAGTCGGTTTCATGCCGACCACACCGCAGAAAGCCGCAGGCTGTCTGATAGAACCGCCGGTATCGGAGCCAAGTGCATAGAAACATTCCCCAGCCGCAACTGCCGCCGCAGAACCGCCGGAGGAGCCTCCCGGTACATGTGCTGTATTCCACGGGTTTCTCGTCGGACCAAATGCCGATGTTTCCGTCGTAGAGCCCATCGCAAATTCATCCATATTAGTCTTGCCTAAAATAACCGCTCCGCTCTTTTGCAGATTCAATACCGCCTGTGCAGAATAAGTCGGAACAAAGTTTCCAAGGATTTTGGACGAGCATGTTGTCAGCATCCTCTCCGTACATAAGTTGTCCTTAACCGCCACAGGTACTCCCGCAAGCGCGCCTGTCAGCTCACCCGCCTCAATTTTTCTCTGTACTGCTTCCGCCTGCGCCAGTGCATTTTCCTTATCAACGGTAACATAGCAGTGAACCGTTTCCTCTTTTTCTTCTATACGGGCAAGTGTCTCTTTTACCGCTTCCATTGCCGTCGTTTTTCCGTCTTTGATTGCCGCGGCAAGTTCCACCGCAGTCATATCCGATAATTGCATCTTCTATTCCCTCCATTCCGGTGCATTCCGGTAAATGCCGTTCTCAAAAGGTCTTCGGAACCATAAACATTCCATCTTTTTGCTCCGGCGCATTCGAAAGCAACTGTTCTCTCGTGTCAGAGTTTGTTATCACATCTTCCCGGAAGACATTCTGTACCGGAAACACATGCGACATCGGCTCTACGTCGTCCGTATTCAATTCGCCGAGTTTATCAATATATTCTAACATCCTGCTCATGTCCGTCTTTGCCTGTTCCCGTTCCTCGTCGGAAAGTTCCAGTTTTGCCAGAATGCTTACATATTCTATTGTTTCATCCGTAATCTTTTCCGCCATATTTTATTCTCCTTTCTTTTTACCGTATCTTAATATGCACCTCTCTCAACTGCTGTTCCGTCACATCATTCGGCGCGCCGCACATGAAATCCTGTGCCGTACCACTCATCGGAAAAGCAATGACTTCCCTGATATTTTCTTCATTGCGAAGCAGCATAATCATACGGTCGATGCCCGGCGCCATTCCCGCATGCGGCGGTGCACCGAACTGGAAGGCATTGTATAATGCACCGAATTTCTTTTGCAGGGTTTCCTCATCATAGCCCGCAATTTCAAAAGCCTTTACCATAATCTCCATATCATGGTTACGGACTGCGCCGGATGAAAGCTCCACACCGTTACATACAATATCATACTGATAAGCAAGAATATCTAACGGCTCCT
>CAZKOR010000228.1:0-6053 GCA_964554405.1 uncultured Bacteroides sp.
GATATCGGACTTGTCCCGATCAGGAATGCCGTGATTTCCATTTCATATACGGGAACGCCGGAGACAACACTGGAAACACTGGAAACGGATATATCCGGGCAGGCGGAGGAGGTACAGCTTTCTGCACCGCCTCTGTCTTACAGCCTGACGCCGGAATCGCCGATGCCGTATTCGGAATATAATGTGACCGTAGAGGCGCCGGGTTATGAGCCGGTAATGATTTCCGGTGTGGAGGTATTACCGGATGTAACCGCCGTGCAGAATATCCGAATGACGCCGACAGAAACATCGCAGGGAGCGGAAGAAATTATTACGATTCCTGACCATACACTGTATGGGGATTATCCGCCGAAAATTCCTGAGGATGAAATCAAACCGATGGATGAAACCGGCGAGATTGTTTTAAGCAGAGTCGTTGTGCCGGAATATGTTGTTGTGCATGACGGTGTACCCTCCGACAGCAGTGCGCCGAACTACTATGTGAGATATAAGGATTATATTAAAAACGTAGCCTCATCTGAAATTTATGCCACCTGGCCGGAAAGTTCCATTTACGCCAATATTCTGGCGATTCTCTCTTTTACGTTAAACAGGGTATATACGGAGTGGTAGGGGAATCACCGCTCATTCGGGGTAAAAGTATTTTCCCGGTATCCGAAAACGAATCAAAATATGTTCTTTTGTAACTTCTATGCATTCTACCAGCTTGCCTACCAGAACTCTTTGCGTTTCCTTATCTGATTTGACAAAAACCTCCTGCCATGTCGGCATATTGTATTCTTTCTTTTGCATTTTAGAGTAATCGGTTTCTTTTTCCTGTATTTGTTTTTCCAGAAAGGTACGTTTCTCTTCGAGCCTGCGGATTGCGGAGGCAGTTTCTTCTATAGATAATGCGAAACTTCCGCTTATGGCGTCAGGAATAAATTCCTGCATGGCATATATATTTTCAGTTGTTTTTGCTATCTCTCTTTGTAGTTTTTTCTTTTCTGATTCCCATATTTTTTGCTTGTTATCATAATGCTGAATGATAATATCGGAGACGCTTTTTTCTTTTTGTAACAGCGCAATATGGACAGCGAGACAGTTGAGTACGATATTCTCTATTCTGTCGGCACGGAGCAGTATGTTTGGGTGGGACGTGCAGCCGTCCGGAGATGCTTTACAGCAGTAGGCGCGTATTTTTTTAGAACGTTTTTCGTTACTGCCTTTTATGTGCCAGTAATGATACTTTGTGCCGTTTGTCATTTTTTTTCCGCAAAGGGCACAGTGCATGACGTCAATGAGTGGTAATATACCGTCATTTCTTGCAATAATGCCTGAGTTCTCCATAGGATAAGCGGAGGTTTGTGCGTATTTGGCAGCACGCATTTTTCGTTTTTCCTGCGTCTGATTCCAAAGGGAGGAGTCGATAATCTGTATTTCCTTATTGGGCATATCTGCTTTAATCCAGTCGCTGCTGTCCAGTCTGTGATAGCTTCCGTTTATGCGTTCGCGGCGTTTATAGGCGGTATAGCCGGCATAAACAGGATTTTTTAATATGCTGCTTATAGTGCCTGCTTTCCAGATATCAACAGGAGCCAATGTCCGATAATATTCATTTTCATTTAACAGCTTTGCGATTTTAACGCAGCCCAGCTCCAGATGGCAGGAAAGATGATAGATATATTTGACGGCATCTGCCTGTGCGGGAATGATTTCCAGTTTGTGCAGCGCCCGCCCATGCTTGCTGAGCTGTCCGGAATATATCAGGCAGTAGCCGTACGGCGCCATACCGCCCATAAATTTTCCCTGCTGTATCAGCTTCCCGGCCGTATCCTTTACGCGCATCCCCGTATCGGAGCTGCTTTTTTGTGCATTTCCGTAACGGAGCGCCAGCATCATTTGTCCCATAATATCGCTGTTTTCCGGGGAAATACAGCCGTCTTTTACCGTGTAAATATCAACGCCGAAGCTTTTTAAGTGCATGACATAGGCGCCGATTTCCCACATGCGCCTGCCGATTCTGTCATCTTTATAAGCTGCCAGAATATCATATTCGTGCTTTTCGGCATCGGTAAGCGCTTCCTGTAAAATTTCTCTTTGACTGACGGCATTTCTGTATCCGCTGTTACTTCCCTCATAGTATTCTTTTTCATCCAAAATCCAATCATCATGTGTCTCTATGTAATCCAAAACAAGGCGGCGCTGCACCGATAAATCTCCGTCACAGTCCAACTGCTGATTAGAACTGACCCGCAGCAGCATACGCACTCTTTTCATTTACTTTCCTCCAGTCCTATCACAGCATGCTGCAGAATACTGTGGATTTCCTCACAGATTTTTTCGCATTCCGTACTTTGTGTCTCATTCCCCGGCAAAGTATCCGGAAACTGTAATGTGACTGCGGGATGCTTTAGGGAATTGTCAGCTTGTTGATAAATAATTGTTTTCATGTTATATCCTGCTTCTTTTTGTTATATCTTATTTTTAGATGCTTTGATTCATTCGTGTATTTTACAGAGAGACATATACGGATAAGGTCAAAAAATGTAAAAAAATACTAAAAAATAAGAAAATCAAAAAGTGGATAATGACTTTTAAAAAACAGCATGATATAATAAACGCAAGCCTGACGGCTTGCGTTACAAGAATTGCAGAGCAATTCTTGGTGAAATTTTATATAACGAGGAGAAATTATGAATAAAGTTAAAAAAAGTATGAAAAAAATCATGATAAGGATAGCAGTGACAGCAGCCTTTGCTTTAGCGATAGGCGTATTTCATGTTGCTGACAATACCGCACTTTCTGTCGAAGCGGCAGGCAGACCCGTAAAAATTGATTCCTGCCTGATTTCCGGCGGCAATGTCGTCTGCCAGCTGAGTGCGGGCAGCATTCCATCGAGTGATGACGGAAAGTTTTATATTTATGCAGATGAGGTATACATGGACGGTCCGACCGGCAGCGTGGTAGCTTCCGCCGGAGCCGGAACATCGGTTTCTATCAGTTTTCCGCTTAATTATAATACGGCGGAATCCAATTTGAGCCGTAAGTTTATTGTAGCGGTAAAACAGGGCGGACACATGGTTCAGGTGAGCGATGAGCATTATATTACCAATCCGGAAGCGGTTGCAGCATATACGTCAGCACGGAAAAATGTGGGAATTAAAGGGCTTTTACCTGATTTAACCAAAGCTTCTAAAGAAGAATTGCAGGCGCTTGGCATACAGCAGGTTGTTTATAATATAACCGTTGACGAGATTTGTTCAGACGCTTCCCAACCGGGAGCCATTCCGTTTACCTATAACGGAGCAACCTACTATTTTAACGGTGGAAGAATGGCAAATTTTGACTCTATGATAAAAAGTCTGAATGCATACGGCATTCAGGTAACACTCGTGCTTTTGAACCGTGGAGAAGGTGATTTTTCACAGGATTTGATTCACCCGATGGCGCGGGACGACAGTATTGAATGTCCGGGTTATGCGCTCAATGTGGCGGATGCAGAGGGAACGAATCACTTAAAAGCCATTGGCGCGTTTTTGGGACAGCGCTATTCGGGACAGACAGGATACGGGCAGGTAGATAACTGGATTTTAGGAAATGAAGTGAATGCCCGTACGGAATGGTGGTATACAAGTTCTTCCTCTCTTGATTTTAATGTAGGTATTTACGTGAAAGCATTCCGTATCATTTATAACGAGATGAAAGGCATGAACGCCAACGTACAGATATACAATTCCATCGATCAGGAGTGGAACAGGAAATCCAATCCGGGAAGTTTTCTTTCCAGAGAATATTTAGACCAGTTTAATTACTATATCAATCGTGAGGGTAATATCGACTGGGGACTTTCTTTCCATCCGTATAATTCGCCCCTGTATGATCCGTATGCATGGAACGGTCCGGAAGTATGGGTAAAAGAAAACCTTTCCACACCGTATATTACGATGCAGAATATTGACCTTTTGGTAAATTATATGCACCAGGATAATTTCTTAAATCCGGCAGGTGAGGTTAGAAGTATTTCTCTTGCGGAAATCGGTTTCACATCCAGTTTCGGTACGGAGAAACAGGAGGCTTCCATAGCCTACGGCTATTTGAAAGCAGCTTCGCTTCCCGATATAGATGCATTCATGCTGTTTAGACAGACAGACGATGCCCACGAAGCGGAAAGTCATTTAGAGCTTGGCTTATATGATTTGAATGGCAATAAAAAACCGGCTTATCAGATTTATAAAAATCTTGGTACGGCAAATGAAGCGTCTGTAAAAGCAAGGGCTTCGGAGATTATCGGTATGGATATTGATGAGATGATTAGTCAGAATATCGTATGGACGAGAAGCGGAACCGGAGTTGTACAATAAAGAAAAAAGCGGCAAGCCCATTTAAGGAATTGCCGTTTTTTAGCTATAGTTTTGCTATGAAGGAGAATGAAGAAATGCATAATTATATTTTAGAAACGCAACGACTAATTTTAAGACCTTTGACAGTTGACGATAGCGACGCTGTATTTCAGTGGGTTGGTGATGAACGTGTTGCAAGATATATGGTTTACAATACATATACATGTATAAATGAGGTTATAGATTGGCTTACTTCACTCCAAAAGCCAAGTGAAGATTATCATTTTGGTTTCGTAAGAAAGGAAGATATGTGTTTAGTGGGAAGCGGAAGTATAGGACCAGATGCGGATAGAAATGATTACTGGGGATTTGGATATAACTTTCGACAGGATTGTTGGGGAAATGGGTATGCAACTGAGGCTATAAAGGCTATGATGAAATTTGCATATGAGTATTTTGGAATTACAAGGTTTTACTCAAGCCATGTAGAACAAAATAAAGCATCAGGTCATGTGATGGAGAAATGCGGACTTCATTTTGTAAAATATGGGCAATTTCAAAAATTGGATGGTAGCTGTAAGATGCGTTCGATGGAATATGAAAATGAAAATTTAATAGAAATATGAGCGTGATTGTGGTAAACTATTAACGATACAAATTGAAGTTTGATGGAGGTGACAAAATGAAGGACATAAGTGTATATTTACCCAAAAAATATCAAGAGTCTGGCTATATTCAAGTATCCGAAAATATTTACAAGACTTATGATGATTTTATGAAAGAAGATTGCTATGTCACATCATTGAGTTTTGTGCAAGAACCAGAATTTGATGAAGGAGCAAGTCCAAGTGACATTTCTCAGTATCCGTTGGAAGATATTTTGGATAAATTTTATGTATCGGTAAGTGATTTTTATGAGAAGGAAAATTCAGAGAGTGATTCTCTATGTTACTTGGAATTTCAGGGAGCAGATATTGAATATATAAAATCCTTATTGGACATAGTTGGAAAACATGTCTACAATAAAGAAGAGGAAGGCTATATAAAGTTATTTATTGAATAAAAGTGAGCGACAACTTCCGGTTTGTCTAACCAATCAATACTATAACTGAACAAGTAACACAGCGTCAGAGCGTATAGAAAAATTAGTCTATACGCTTTATTTGTGAGGATGCCGCGGAAGATGCAGATTTATATACCCTTAGTGAACGGGAGTTTCAGAACGGGAGCAGAAAGAATAGAAATAAGAGCGTGATTGTGGTAATCTATTAACGATACATATCTAAATTTGTTGAGCAGATTATTTATATTAACATTGGTGGTGATTTTACATATAGAGGTGAAAAGGAAAAATATGAAATGAATATACCATGTGCTGATGGCTGTATACAATTTCATCTTAAAGCAACTCCAATTAACCGGGATAAAAATGGAAAACCTCTGCCAAATGGTCCCAGACCAAAAGATGAGTAACCTGATAGTTTGACTGTATGATTCCAGAACATTGTGGAGTGGAACCTCGTTTTTGTTCATGATGATATTTCTGGCGGTCTTTTTGTTTTTTACAGTATCCCAATATTCAGAATGGCTGGCAGCGCATGATTTTGTAATCGGAATACTGATTGTTATGTTTTTTTGGCAATAGGTAGTGTTATTGCGTTTCCGGCAGTTTTGATTCTTGTATTTTTTGTGGAAGGAATAAAGGTGATCAGGCATGAGGGTATAAAACCG
>CAZKOR010000229.1:0-6043 GCA_964554405.1 uncultured Bacteroides sp.
CTGAAAAGCCGGATTGACCTCATTTGTATCTACCTTCACTAGTCTTCCTCACTTTCAAAGAAATCCTTCAAATCATCATCTATCTCTGTATCCAAGCAAAATCCAAAATCCTCTGGCCTTTTGTCAAACATAGCTAATGTTCGAACAAATTCATCATCATCAATAAATCCGTCTTCGTAATTGCTGATAACAGTTTCTACAATTCTATTGGATACCCCTATAGTCTTTGTTCTCTTATTCAAAAGCTCTGATATTTCAGCGTCAACGTTTTTCAGGAGTCTTCTATACATTCCCGCTTCGTTTCGACAATCAATCTCGTACAATTTATCAAATTGGCTTTCACAAATAAATCCTTCTTCAAACAATCTATTAATTATCGCTTGATAAGGCAGCCACCAATCACATTGCATTCTTGCGATAAAACGCAATGCGCGATTATCCGGAATGTCCATCATATTTGAGCTGCCAAAAGCATTCATCACAGCATCTTTCAAAGCCTCAATTGGGAGCAATAATTCTGCCGCAAATCTATCCGCCTGCTTTTCTGTAACAACATCTTCGTAATCAATTTCAGGAGTATATGCTTTTCCGGACTTCGTCGTATAATGATATATTTCATGAGCTATAGCAAATATTTGCTCATCATAGAAACTTGATGTATTCAGGCCAATAAATGTAATGGTATCGTTGTCTACCTTAAACCATGTAATATTTCCATACGTGTGAGTTCCATTCGCATCCGAAAAGGGATATTCACATAACAGAATATCTTTCTTTTCCAAAAGCAGACGAATATCATTTCCTATAGGAACATTAGGATGTACTCCAAAAAACTGTCTTGTTTCTGAAACTAACTTTTTAATGTCATATATTTGGTTATCATTCAACACAACTGGATTATTCTTACTCATTAAGCATCGCCTTTCTCAAAAGAAGCTGTTGCTTAGAAGCCATCATCATTTCAAACATATGATCTGCACCTACTTTTTCTTCTTTAGACATACTCGAACTACGGTATGCAGTATATACTGTTGGTTCATTCTCTACAAACAAATCAGGAATACTGAATCCCAAAACTTCAGCCAGTTTCTCTAACTGAGGAATAGAAGGCATATATTCACATTTCTCCAATCTACCAATCATCTGTCTATTGATTCCTGTTTCTGCGCTTAATTGCTCTTGTGTTAATTCTTTGGTTTTTCTCAGACTTTTTACAATATCCACCATTTTTTCTTGAGATAAGCGTTTCATGATAATTTCTCCTTCTACAAAAAACATCCAGATAATATGATACTATAAATACCATCAAATATCAAACACTTTATTGTACTATACTATCATTCTTCCATTTTTGGTATAATAAATACCATCCTTTTCAAAAAGTTATTGTGTATTTCAGACCGGAAGCTGCTCATTTGAATTAGTATCAGCTTATATATGACATATATCTACAGTGCTGCCCTCAATAAAAACACCTTCTCCGTCATTCAAACGAATTACTTCTACTGAATGTTCCTTCTCATATATCCGGCACTTTTCTTCAAATCTGTCAAATCTTTGCAAAAATTTCTCATAATGCGGTAAAACTTCTACATCCGTAAGTTTTATTCCGCTTAAATCTTTTAAACCAAGAAAGTTCATATCAGCAGAGTATATATTTACTAATTCCAAAGTCGGACCAAATACAAACGCCGCAGCGCTCCAGCCTATCAAAACCTTCTTGTCTGCAACGACTTTCAGTACTTCTATGGCATTATGTTCCTTTATAGAATTCAACAGATAAAAAGGATTCCCGCCTATAAATTCCACAACATCGTAATTAAGAAGATTTTCAGCGGGAATCTTATCCAAGTCCAATATATCAACATAAAGACTTAGTGACTCTAATTCTGCAACGACTCTATTCACGTGATAGTTTTTTTCTTTATATTCATTATCTGCTGTTACCACCACAGCCGCTGTGCTGCACTCTTTGATTCTTTTCCCCATAGCTTTCAATAAGTTTTCACTCGACAACCCATTTGAACATAAAACAAGCATTTCAAGCCCTCCGCTGGTTTACTGTTGTCAAAAATATGGATTGTTTCAAATACCCCATATTTTCTCTTATATATCGGGATAAAGTATATCCCCCACGAAGATATACCTCATGAAAAGCAATCCATACCGGCAGTAGCGTGGCGGTCATAAAGAAAACTCTGAACGCCCGGTCAAACCACTCATTTCTCATATGACTAAGTGTATAGGACTGGAACATAATATGCGGCAGTTCATCATGCAGCATCTGCGCACAGATTTCTTTAAGCGCGTGAGATTCTGTACAGCGGGATAATGCATCATAGTAAGTAAGTGCAATCATTTCTGCAGTTACCAGTACCGTGATTTCACCCTTTATCCCTCCAAGTTTTCTCAATCTGCGAAAGCATTCATCCAAAAAAGTGCTGTCTTTAGACTTCACGCCATGATAATCCATATATTTTTTCAGATATGCGGAATGCCAGTTCTCCTCTTTTACAAACTGCCGCATAGCTTCTATGTAATCTTCCTCATGATTCTTATAAGCAAAATCTTCAACTACATGCATAAGAAAAGCGCCATCGGAGCCTTCCCCTTTCTGGAATGCTTGAATTGACGGAAAAATCAGCTTTTTTTCTGCTTCCGTAAGATCCTTTTCTCCGGAAAAATCTATCTGTAGCCTTTTTTGGTCGTTCGCCATAAAATATTTTTTCCATGCCTTATAATTATAGCGATTCATCTTTGAATGTGTGATATTAACCATATTCATTTTCCTTTCTCTGATGTTAATAAGTCCTGTTTTCTATTTCAAACTTCATTATATCCATATTTAGAATATGAATACTACAATTAGCTGCTTCGAAAGCACGCCCTTTGTTTTTCCATTCAATGCCCTTTACCAAGTGATAAATAATATTAATAACACCACCATGTGTTACAACCAATATGCTGCCGTTCACATTGCGGCATTTAACAATAAATTCCTCAAACCACGTTTTAATCCGTATATAAAAATCGTTGGGACTCTCTCCGTTTGGGTAAGCTTCATCCATTTTTAACGAACTAAAAAACAATCCGGGATATCGTTCAATTGCCGTATCATTTAACATTCCTGCCAAATCACCATTATTTATTTCCCTCAACCGAATTTCCTTTTGAACAGGTATTCCTAATTCAACAGATATTAAGTTCGATGTGGTCATAGTTCTTGGTAAATCACTTGATATAATCTGCGTAATATTATAATCATGGTTATTTGCTTTTAGGTAACTCGCAAGTTTTTTCGCTTGTTCAATTCCCTCGGGGATTAAATCCAAATTACTCCATCCGCCACGGTATCTATCATCGTCTTTTCCGTGCCTGACAAAAAGCACCTTCACAATAATAACCTCCTTAAATCCATTGCTGCCATGTCATATATATTACAGTGGTCAAAATAAGCGTAACACATACTAAAATCCGAATAACGCGAAATACTGCTGCCGCTTTTGCTTTTTCCGGAACAATCCTTCCGCTGTCAGCTAATCCTACTGCAATATATACAAGGCAGATTACAATGTAGCGAAAATCACTGCTGCATGTATAAGGATATTTTAGGGCAAAGACAACAAAACTTGCCAAAAAAATTAGGTAGCCGGTAAGAAAAAAAACTGCCTCGCATACGCTTTTTTGCCCGCCGCTCTTTATCTTTTGCAATTGAGTGATACAAAACAGAACGGCGGAACAGACAGCCGCCAAAATTGCCATCACATAAGCAGTCCGGCATAACATAAGGGATATTCCGTTTATTTCCGCGGGATATATTTCCGTAAATAAAGAAGTTTGAAACATAATCACCCAAGTATTATGAATCACATCCCCGCTTAAAGGGTGAAAAGGAAAATCAAAATGCCAGTCCGCAAAGGAAGGAATTCCCACCCTCGCCCATACGCCATAATTCCCTGTATACATCACCGAAGCCTCCGTTGCGGAGGAAATTCCGGGCTTCACATGAAAACGTATCAGATTCCGAACAATCCAAGCCAAACCGACCACACCTGCAGTCAGCCCAAACAAAATATCATTTCTGATACATCGAAAGATGACCTTTTTATCTTTGGAGCGAATCTTTTCTATGAAATCCATCAACAAAACAAGAGCGATAGGAAATGCAATGACCGCAGTATTGATTTTACACAACATACCGAAGCCTATGGACAACGCTATCCACAATAAATTTTTAAGACTTCTTTCCTGAATAAAACACAGTGTAGAAAAAATTGCGCATGCAAGCAGTAACGTTGAAAGCATGTCATTGTTAATACTGCCGGACATAATGGTAAGCGCCGGATGTATCGACACAAGAAGCAGTCCTGCATAAACTGCCTTTCCTTTGGCGCCTGTCTTTTTCAAAATCCAATAAGTAAGGAGCATGAGCAGTCCCGAATAAAGCAGCGGAAGCGCCTGTAAATTTTCGAAAGCCAAGTCCTCCGCCATACCTAACGATGTCAGTAAAATCAGCCATAATCCGGATATTGCATAATGCAGAGGCGGATGATAATAAGAAAAAAGTTCATAAGGATTCATGTCGGGCAGCTTACGGAATTTATAAATATATTCAATATAACCGATATGTCCGGGATTAATCTGATTCGTGGCAATTCCGGTGTAAACGCCTTCGTCATGCTGCCTTTCGTAAAGACCGGATAAAAGCACATAACAACAGTGAAAAAGCATCCCGGAGAAAATAATTGCAAACACGACTTTTTCTTCCGTCAGCTTTTCTTTTTTATAGAAATACCAAATAGAAAGCCAGACGCAAAGAGCAGCTAAGATGCAGCCGGTAAGAATAACATTTGCGGGAATCGCAGAGGATAAAAAGGTTCCTTGGATCAGTGTCGTAAAAAGGCAGAAAAAAATAATCATCAACATGAGCGCTTGATTGATACGAATCTTTATCTTGTGTAAATTCATGGTATATAATGAAAACCTTTCCTCGAAATAATATTTTAGATAATTATTTACAAAGGTATTATAGCATAATTTCTGTTTTTTTTGTATAATAACGTGAGAAGAACTTCTAATCGCTTGCAGCAAAGGCTGCTTCGCGAAGAAGCTCTACGACTTGCAAAGCAAGTCTTTCTCACGTTGAAGAATGCCAAAATGCGGCATTTTTCTGATGGATAATAAAATTGCAACGGAGAAATTTAAAAAATGGATAAAAGAAAATGGATTTCTTTCCTCCGGCTTGTCGCCGGGGCGCTTATCATAGAACTGATTTTATGTAATTTTTCGTCTTGGAAAAGCCTGTTTTACCACAACCGGATTCTCTTCGAAGATGTAACCGTTGAAGGCGGCACTCCGACGGAAGAGGGCCTAGACGGATATATCGGGAAATACATTGTACCGGACGGTACCCTGATTTTGCATATCGCGAAAGCGGATGCCAAGATAGATAATCTTTTTTTTGCGCTGGACTTTTCTGAGCCGAATCCCGTTTCTTATACGGTAACTCTGACCGATGAAGGGAATCATTATCCTTATTCCCTGCCAGAAAAGGTGCTGATGCCGGGAATCAAAAGGAGCTTTTATACAAACCTCTACCCAGCCGGAAAAACCGGAACGATAGACGTGCAATTCTCCGTTCCGGCCGGAAGCTTCGTCACAATAAACGGAGTCTGCGCCAACGCCCGTATTCCGTTTTTATTCAGTCTCGGAAGATTCCTTCTGATCTTAGGATTTTTCCTTTTATTTGATTATGCAAGGCGTGTAGATAGATGGCAGAATACCATATGTGAAAAAACGAAAAAGCAGTATGCGATTACCGCTGTTACAATTTTGCTGTTAATCGGAATGGCATGGGCTCTTGCGCATATCAATCCCATATGCGTTACTTCACCGTGGCCCCACCACAAACAATATCAGGAACTGGCGGAAGTCATGGCGCAGGGACATCTTTATCTGAACACAGAGCCCTCGGAAGGTCTGGTTGGCGCCGAAAATCCTTATGACACCATCTATCTTCAGGCAAACGGCATCGACTACCTTG
>CAZKOR010000230.1:0-2962 GCA_964554405.1 uncultured Bacteroides sp.
TTGTGCAATATAAACAAATCAACGCAGGCACGCTTGCGCTACATTGCCGCTCGCAACGGTACTAAGCTCGAAAGGACCTCGCTAAGTACCGGCGGCGCCATAGTACCTGCTTTTAATATTGTTTATATTGTACAACTGGATTTTGGAAATAAGGAGTTTCGCAATTATCTATTGTCATATCCCCCATAAATGAGGAGTGCCCAGGCATCTTGCGACACCCGGGCTATTATGAAAAAATTTATCTATGTGTTTGTCATTTGTTAGATTGATTATATTATAGATAATAATTATGAACAAATCATGAACAAGGTATGAATCTATCGTTAATATTTATAAAAAAGAGAGAAGAGAAAGAATAAAATTATATAATTTGTACAAAAGTTGTGATATGCTCATAATATGGCATGAGCATATAGAATAATAAATGCGGATTTTTGAGGAGGTTTTTGCTATATTGACAAAAAGTAGGAAAAAAGCAGGAGCATTCCTGCCGATTATAGTATTGCTTTTAACAGCATGTACCCGGATGGAAGAAACGCCAAAGGAGCAGAGCGTAGAAGCGCAGGAGGAACCATACGTGCAGGAGGAACCATACGTGCAGGAGGATGCGGCAGCGCGTACAGCAGTCGTTTCGCCGACAGATTATGTCAGTTCCGAGGAAATGGAACTTGCAGATTGCTGGCAGGGAAGTAAGGAAGACGCACTGGCTGAAGTGATGCAAAAGGCTTCACAGAAAGAGCCGGTTACGATTGCCGTTATCGGCGGCTCCATTACGCAGGGGACAATATCAAATGGCAGCAGTGATGCATCCGTTACAGAGAAAAAATGCTACGCGGACATCTTTTTTTTATGGTGGGAAGAATCGTTTCCGGAAACAGAATTTACGTTTATCAATGCAGGAATAGGCGCAACGGATTCTTATCTCGGGGTACATAGAGTAACGGCGGATGTGCTGGATAAAGAGCCGGATCTTGTTCTGGTAGAATTTGCGGTCAATGATTCCAATACAAATTTTTATAAAAAATCATATGACAACCTTGTCAGAATGATTGCGAAAAATGAAAAAGAACCGGCGATTCTGCTTTTATTTATGGCACAGACAAACGGAGTTAGTGCGCAGACAAATCAGTCGATTATCGGCTTTCAATATGCGCTGCCGATGGTAAGCTACGGCAATGTCATGAAAGAAATGCTTTCTTCCGGGAAATATGATGAGAAAGAGTTGTCGGGGGATACGGTACACCCTTCAGCACTCGGACATGCCATAACAGGGGAGATTTTGTGGAAGTATCTGAACAGTGTTTATGAAAATCCGGATTTGTATGGGGAGCCGGAGAAATTTGTGAAAGATGCCGTAACGAAAGAGTGCTATGTAAATGCGGCTGTTTTGGATGCCTTAACACTGACGCCGGACAGTATGGAAGGATTTTCCGAAAAAGAACTTATGGATGTTTTCCCGAACGGCTGGTTTTGTGAAGAAGAAAACGGAGAAATAACATTTACGCTTTCTTTTTCTAATCTCGGCATTCTTTATTACCAGCAGATAGATGGAAAAGGAGCGCAATATGAAGTCTATGTGGATGGGGAGACGGCAGCGGTGTTGGATGCAGATTTTACAGGCGGCTGGGGAAATTGTGCAAAAGCCCAGGAATGCTTTGTATCTGATACGGCGGCAGAGCACGAAGTCGTGCTGAAACGAAAAGAAGATTCTACGGGTGATGACTTTGGTATTCTTGGTTTTCTGGTTTCGTTTCCATGAATTTAGACGAAAGATTGCGAATGTTGACACCGGATGATATAATAACCGCAGAGAAAAAGGAAGAGCTACTTAAGAAAGGAGCGGGGTTACAAAGATGGATACTTTTACGGATAAACTGATGCAGCAGAAAAGAACTGCACAGGAAATGATTGAGGCAAATAGTGCGGCGGATACAGCTAAAATGGAAATGCTGCAGTGTCAGATGTCGGGATATGAAATGTTATTGCAGGAAATGCGCAAGATAAATCTGAAGACAGTAGAGAATACGGAACAGATGCAGAAAGCGATTCAGGCGGGCATTCAAAAAATTGAATCATTACAGGCGGACAATAATGCACAGGCGGCTACGGAAGAAGTTTTGACGGAGATGAAAAAACAGTTGGAAGATTCTTTCCATAAAGAATGTATTAAAGTATACCGGAATGTGCAGGCTTCCATGATAGACGAAATGGATAAGCAGGCAGCAGCCATTGCAGCAAAACAGCAGGAAAACGGTAAAAAACAGAAGTTGATTCTTCCGGTAGCGGTTATTACGATGTTACTTGTTGCTGCGGATATTTTAATTCATTTATTTAATATTGTAATACCTTTATAATTCTGTTACAGGATAGAATGATGACAGAGAAGAAGAAAAGGGAATCGTATTATCATGGGAAAACTTCAGTTTAAACCGGGAAATATGTTATATCCGCTGCCTGCGGTGTTAGTCAGTGTGGCGGATAAGGCGGGAAACAGCAATTTGATAACAATAGCATGGACGGGGACTGTTTGTTCTGCCCCTCCAATGGTTTCCATTTCCGTGAAGCCGGAGAGATATTCTTATCATATGATAGAGGAAACCGGAGAATTTGTGATTAATCTGACGACGGAAAAACTTGGCTTTGCAACAGATTACTGTGGAGTAAAAAGCGGTAAAGATGTTGATAAGTGGAAGAAGGTGCATTTGACGCCGATACCGGGTGACGTGGTAAAAGTTCCTATGGTGAAAGAAAGTCCTGTGAACCTGGAATGTAAAGTGATTGAGAAAAAAGAACTTGGTTCCCATCATATGTTTCTGGCGGAAGTTGTGGCGGTGCATGTGGATGAAACCTATATGGATGAGAAAGGCAGATTTCACTTAAATAAAGCAAAACCGCTTGTTTATTCTCACGGAAGATATCTTTCTGTCGGAAAAGAAATCGGTTTTTTCGGTTACAGTGTCAA
>CAZKOR010000230.1:3062-6021 GCA_964554405.1 uncultured Bacteroides sp.
GTGCCGTCCCAAAGTTCGTCGAGAAGACTGCATGCAGTGTGATATATGGTATCACTGCCGGCAGTTGGTGTTTGCAGTGTCGTTTGATGAGAGACTTTTTTGAATGTATTATACTTGATTTCCACACTTATCATTTCCGCAACCTGTCCTGAAGCTCTTAAACGGCGCGCAACAGATTCTGACAGGATAAGGAGAGTGTGGCGGGCTTCCTCTTTGGTTGTGGCGTCTTTGCTAAGCGTTGTGGAATTGCCGATACTTTTTTCATCAGGCTGCATCGTTTCCACGACGGAATCATCAATGCCGTTGGCATATTCCCAGAGTGTCTTTCCGTGGCTTTTTAAATGTGCTGTTAAAATGGATACATCGGTCTTTGCCAAATCCCTAATGGTTATAATTTCCAGTTTATGCAGAGTCTCTACACTTGACCGGCCGCACAAAAACAGTGAAGAAACCGGAAGCGGCCACATTTTATCCTGAATTTCATGGGAATAAAGCGTATGCACGAGATTGGGTTTTTTGAAATCGGACGCCATTTTAGCAAGCACCTTACGGTCGGAGATGCCGATATTGACGGTAAAGCCGAGCGTTTTTTCTACCTGCATACGGATATGTTCGGCAGCGTCTTCCGGGGATGGGAAATGTTTCCTGATTGGGTTATAGTCCATGTAACATTCATCGACGCTGACCTGTTCAATATCAGGACAGATATCGGAAAGAAGCTGCATCAGCTCATGGCTTCTTTGATTGTATAGGGCATGGTTTGGCTGTTCAATAAGAAGATTCGGGCATTTACGCATCGCATTGACAATTGGTTCGCCTGTTGTAATGCCATAAGCTTTTGCAGGAATGGATTTGGCAAGCACGACACCGTGTCTCTTTGCCATATCACCGCCGATAATGGCAGGAATCGTGCGTAAATCAACGTCCGAGCCGTGTTGTAGTTTGTCTAATGCGCTCCAGCTAAGATATGCGGAATTTACATCAATATGGAAAATAATTCTGTCCATAACACATCCCCCTGTTTCTGTAGTATAAGTATATCATGAATGAATCGGAATGGCACGGGAATATATCTTTACTTTTCGTGGAAATACTGATAAAATAAGAAATGTTACGAAAATGTTACAATATAGAAAACGGCTTGAAAGAAAAATGGTATTTATTTATGGCAAACAGATATTATAAAAAGATGAAAATTGCATATATTAAAGTTGCGGTACTTGCATCGACTGCTGCGGCTTTTTTGCTGCCGCACTATCAGAAGCTGGAAAGCACCGGAGATAATATGTTTACGGTATATTTGAACGGACAAACTGTAGGCGTTGTAGGAAATATGGACGGAATTGATAACTGCCTGATTGATGCGCGAAAAAAAATTGCGGGTACCAGTGACGAAATGGTACTTGTTGACAGTGATGTCACTTTTGAAGGACAGGAAGTGCTGTGGGGTGAAATTGATGATGAAAGTGTCATCACAGATAATATGGTAACAGTTCTCCGCGGCGATATCAAGGAAACATTAAATCGTTCTTATACAGTGAAAATCAATGAATATACAGTCAATCTTTCCAGTGCGGAGGAAGTGCTTGCCCTGCTGCAGGCATCGTTAGGAAAATATGACCTGGGAAAAGAATACTATGTGGACCTCGTCATGGATTCTGAGCGGGAGCTGAATGTTCTGACTACCGCTATTTACGCAAAAGAGGAAGCGCAGGAGGAAGAAGAGGAGCTCATGGTAAGCGCCGGTATTGATGCGCAGCTGAATGAAATCTTTGCTGCAGTGGAGCCGGACAAAGAGAAAGATTTTTCGGATTATGACCTTGGGCTGATATCCATCGATTTTGGCGATACGGTTGAAGTGGTGGAAGCATATTTACAGGACTATGAGATTACTTCGCTGGCAGATGCTATTGATGAAGTGACAAAAGAGCAGGAAAAAGAGCAGATATACGAAGTCGTATCGGGCGATACGCTCTCACGCATAGCACAGGAGAATTCGCTGACACTCGAAGCGCTGATTGCCATGAACGAAACGATTGAAAATGAAAACTCCATTATCCGCGTCGGGGACGAGCTGATTGTCACGGTTCCGGAGCCTGAACTTTCGGTAGAGCGTACCGAGCAGGTTTATTATGAGGAAGATTATGAAGCGGAAATTATTTACGTAGATAATGATGACTGGTATACAACGCAGACAAAAACGCTGCAGGAACCATCGGCGGGACACAGAATCGTTGTGGCGGATGTATATTACCGCAACAAAGAGGAAGTGAACCGGGAAATTCTAAAAGAAGAAATTACGTATGAAGCAGTTCCCAAAATTGTAGAACGGGGAACAAAAATTCCGCCGACTTATATCAAACCGATTTCAGGTGGAAGATTGTCATCAGGATTCGGCAGAAGAAATGCACCGACTAAAGGAGCGAGTACCTATCACAAAGGAATTGACTGGGCAACGCCGACCGGTACGGCAGTTATGGCATCTTCAGCAGGAACGGTTACCAGAGCCGGATGGGGAAGCGGATATGGTTATGTGGTTTATATCCGGCATGCCGACGGCAGAGAGACCAGATACGGTCATTTGAGCAAAATACTGGTATCAACAGGTCAGACGGTTTCTCAGGGACAAAAGATTGCTCTGAGCGGAAATACCGGTGTCAGTACGGGACCTCATGTGCATTTTGAAATATTAATTAATGGTTCCCAGGTGAATCCTTTGAACTATTTGAATTAATTTTTGTAGTCTCCGGCAGGAATACTTTGGCAATCTGCCCATTTACAAATGTGAAATTTATGGTATACTGTAAGGTAATTATTACAATAATAAAAGCATCTGTGAAAACAGACGCGTCTTTGATAAAAATGCCGATATAGGCAGTCAGTAAAATAAAATAATATTTGCATTTGCAATGGAATAATACAGGGGACTAATATGGAACAATATGCGATTAAAGGTGGG
>CAZKOR010000231.1:0-6011 GCA_964554405.1 uncultured Bacteroides sp.
AAGATTGCAGTGTTTCGCGGAGAAATGCTGCCGGATACATATAATCTGGTGAATGCAGAAACCGGAGAAATCGTATACACGGGAGAAATTGAGCCGAAAGGTTATAATGAGACTACGGATGAAAATATCAGTTACGGTGATTTTACAGATTATACGGTTTCGGGAATTTACTATTTACAGGCGGATGTTATCGGGCAGTCGTATTTGTTTGCGATTGAAAAAAATCCTTATGCCGCTATTTTTACGGAGGCTTTAAAGCAATATTATTATAACCGCTGTGGATTGACCCTGTCTATGGAACTGGCAAAAGACACGGCGCATAACGCCTGCCATACCAAGTCTGCGCAGTTGAAAGATGATACTGCCGTACAGATTGATGTATTGGGAGGATGGCATAGCGATGAAAAAGGAAACAGGGACGTCACGGAAGGCTGCGAGGCAGTGAACAGCCTGCTTTTGGCATATGAATTATACGGCGGTATTTTTACGGATGATATCGGCATTCCGGAGAGCGGAAACGGTATTCCGGACGTACTGGATGAAGTAAAGTATGAAGTAGACTGGCTTCTTAAAATGCAGGATTCCGCCAGCGGAGCGGTTTATTCGGCGGTCGGTGTGATAGACAATCCCGATGCGGACTATCTTCTGTATGTGGAGCCTGCGACAATGAATACAACCGCTCAATTTGCGGCGGCTATGGCAAAATTCAGTTATTTATATCAAGGTTATGACAGGGATTTTGCAACACAATGCCTTAGAGCTGCGGACAGAGCTTATCGTTATGTGGAACAATATCCGGAGACGATTCCGCAGGAAGAGTATTTTTATGCAGCAACGGAATTGTACCGGGCAACCGGCTCCAACGGCTATCATAGTACGATATCGAAGTATCTGAGTAAGACAGGTGAAACGGATATAGATAATGATTATGTTTTTTTGGGATGTGTCACATATTTGTCAACAAAGCAGAAAGTGGATGTTACTTTGTGCGATAAAGCCATTACGGATTTATTGGCGGCTGTAGAGAAAATCTCTTACAATTCCAAAAACTCCAAATATTTGACGGAGGCTAATGCAGGGCAGAGCAATAATAGTGAATTATTGAAGAAAATGACACGGCTGGCAGTTGTTGACCATATTATTACGAATCATGAATACATGACGGTTCTGGAAAATCATTTGCATTATTTTCTGGGAAGAAATGCGCAGTCTGCCAGTTATATTGACAGTGCGGCCAACAGGAACAGCAAGTCTGTAGACAGTAAAATTAACATTATGAATCAGATGGAGCAAAATGCACAGCTTGTTTTACTTTTGAGTGTGATTGAAGAAAATTTAGAAGAATAAAATGAACTGGTTGTTTAGACCAGTTCTTTGTTTTTGAAATACATTTCTTTAATGATTGCCTGTACTTTTGCACCGATGCCTTTCTTTTCTTCGCGCGTCATTTCGCTCATATAGACAGGTTTTCCATATTCAATGACAACATGCGTTTTCTTGATTTTCGGCAGATGGTCCTCAAAGATATCCGCGGCATTGTTAATGCTCATCGGAACGATAGGGCATCCGCTTTTTTCTGCGATTTTAAAGCTTCCTTCATGAAAAGGGAGAAAGGTATCATTGACTTTGTTTCTTGTGCCCTCCGGGAAAATACAGATGGAGATGCCGTTTTGGATTTTCTCGATTCCTTCCAGTATTGTTTTCATGCCCTGCTTGACATCTTTTCTGTCTAGGAAAAGACAGTGGAGATATTTCATCCATGTACGAAGCAGCGGATAGCGGAGCATTTCTTTTTTGGCAATATAACCGGTCGGACGGGGAACCCGCACATAAGTCATCACAATGTCAAAATAGCTTCGGTGATTTCCAATGTAGAGAACCGGTGTGTCTTTCGGTACGTTTTCCTCTCCAAGCACCGTGATTTTCGTGCCGGCCAAAAACAGACAGCCGCGAAACGCCCAGTTTACAATAGCAAGAGAGGAGCGGTTTTTCACATCCATATTAAATTTGCCGATAATGTATTCTATTATCATGAGAGGAATGCTGCAAACCAGAAAGAGCAATACAAAACCTGCAACAAGAATAAAACGAATCATAAATAAACTCCTTCCTAAATTTGCGATGTTTGAGGCAAAGGCGTTATCAACGCCTGCACAAACTCGCAGTTGAAAGAATGCAATTCTTTCAACTTATTATAATGGAGTTTACTTTTTTATTCAATAGGAATAGACTTTCCCATTTTCTAATAAATTAGTAATAAGCAACCGATAGCGCACGGATGGGCGTAGAAAGGAAAAGTTATTACATGAGTGAATGGGAAAAAAGGTTATTGAGCGTTCTGCTTGTAGGGGCACTTTGCGTAAGCGTTATTGCCTGTGGGAAAAAACAGGACCCGATGGAAAAAATTAAAGATTTGGAGTTTACGGTAATCGCAGAGGATAAACTGCCGGAGGAACTGCTTACTATGATTGAAGAAAAAAAGGAAACGGCTTTTAAAATGACATTTCAGGACCAGGGGTTCCTTTATATCTGTGTCGGGTACGGACAGCAGGAAACGGCAGGTTACAGTATTTCGGTCAATGCTTTATATGAAACATCGAATGCAATCTACATAGATACTAATTTAATGGGTCCGGGACCGGAGGAAAAAGGGAAGAATGCACTGACATATCCATACATCGTTGTGAAAACGGAAAATGTGGAAAAGCCGGTAGTGTTTGACTGAAAATTATGCTAAAATAACCTCGAGGCTAACCTCAGGATTAAAATCCTGAGCTGCAAGAATTGCAGAGCAATTCTTGATGAAAAACATGAGGGAAAAATGATGATTCATATTATCAATGGCTACGTGGTAGACCCGAAATCGGGATTAGAGGATTATCGGGATATTCTGATAAAAGAGAAAAAAATTGCAGTGATTGCCGGACGGGGTACGTCCCTTTCGGAATTGCTTCAGGCAGCGGGAGAGACAGGTACGGAGCAGCAGGATAAGATAGAGCAGATTGACGCTTCCGGGCAGATAATTGCGCCCGGACTCGTGGATGTCCATGCACATTTCAGAGACCCCGGTTTTACCTACAAAGAAGATATTATAAGCGGAGCGGCTGCGGCGGCAAAAGGCGGATTTACAACGGTCGTATTAATGGCGAATACAAAGCCCGCAGTAGATAATGAAGAGACGCTCTCCTATGTTTTGCAAAAGGGAAAAGAAACTGGTATTCATGTCCATACATGTGCGAATGTCACGATGGGAATGAAAGGACAGGAATTGGTGGATATGGAGGCGTTAAGCCTTGCCGGAGCCGCGGGATTTACGGATGACGGCATTCCGCTTATGGATGAAAATGTTTTAAAGAAGGCACTGCAAAACGCCGCAAAACTGCATAAGCCGGTCAGCCTGCATGAGGAAAATCCTGCATGTATTGCCAATAACGGCATTCATGCGGGTAAGGCAGCGGAGCATTATCATATCAAAGGCTCACCGCGAGAAGCGGAAATCAATATGGTCCGGCGGGATATTCAAATCGCGCTTGAAGAAGAAGCGGACATGTCCATTCAGCATATTAGTACGAAGGAAGCGGTAGAGCTTGTCAGGCAGGCGAAAAAGCAAAGCGCACATATATTTGCCGAAGCGACACCGCATCATTTTACACTGACACAGGATGCCACTATTCGGCATGGTACTCTTGCAAAGATGAATCCGCCGCTTCGTGAAGAATCCGACAGAATGGCAATTATTGAGGGACTGCGGGACGGCACGATTGATATGATAGCCACAGACCATGCACCCCACAGCGAGGAGGAAAAGGCAAAGCCGATAACAGAGGCGCCAAGCGGCATTATCGGTCTGGAAACGGCATTGTCGCTCGGTATCAGAGAATTGGTGAACCCGGGATATCTTACCATGATGGAATTGATGGAAAAGATGAGTCTTGCACCGGCAAATCTTTATCATTTACAGGCGGGCCCTATTGCGGAGGACGAACCGGCGGATTTGGTGATTTTTGATAAAGACGCCGAGTGGCTGGTAGAAAAAGAAAAGTTTGCCTCCAAGGCATGCAATTCTCCTTTTATCGGAGAAAAACTGCCGGGTGTTGTCACGTATACGATATGTGACGGGAAGATTGTTTACAGAAAGGAATAGATATGGAGCAAAAGAAGAAAGTAAAAGCGACAGTTGTGTCACAAAATGAAATAGCAGAACAGATTTACGATATGTGGCTGGAAACGGACTTGGCGAAAGAGGCACGTCCCGGTCAGTTCGTGGCTGTCTATCCGAAGAATGCAGCAACTTTACTGCCAAGACCTATCAGCATTTGCGAGACGGACAAGCAGCGAAACAGACTGCGTCTTGTTTACCGTGTGGCAGGAAGCGGCACAAAGGAATTTTCCGGTTATCAGGCAGGAGACAGTGTTTTCATACTCGGTATTTTAGGGAATGGATTTCCGCTTGATGCGGCAAAAGGAAAGAAGGTGTTTCTGATGGGCGGCGGTATCGGGATTCCGCCGATGTTACAGCTTGCAAAAGAATTGGATGCAGAAAAGCAGATTGTTGTCGGCTACCGGAACCGGGAACTGTTTTTATGTGAAGATTTGAAACAGTACGGAAACGTATATGCAGCAACAGAAGATGGCAGCGCAGGCAGCAAAGGAAATGTTATGGACGCCATACGGGAAAATAATTTACAGGCGGATATGATTTTTGCCTGCGGACCGATGCCGATGCTTCACGCCATTAAAAAATATGCAGAGGAAAATGGAATCGAAGCCTATATTTCCTTGGAGGAACGGATGGCATGCGGCGTGGGCGCCTGTCTTGGATGCGTCTGCAAAACGAAAGAGGTTGATCACCATTCCCACGTGCATAATGCACGTATCTGTACGGATGGGCCGGTATTTGAAGCAAGAGAGGTGGATATCTGATGAATACAAAAGTGACGATTGCAGGAGTTACCTTAAAAAATCCGGTTATGACGGCATCAGGAACGTTTGGCTCCGGAATGGAATACAGTGATTTTGTAGACTTGAACCGATTGGGCGCCGTGGTGACAAAAGGTGTTGCCAATGTGCCGTGGCCGGGTAATCCGACACCAAGAGTAGCGGAGACTTACGGCGGGATGTTAAATGCCATCGGCTTACAGAATCCGGGAATTGATGTGTTTGCAGAGCGTGATATTCCTTTTTTAAAAAAATATGACACAACTGTTATTGTTAATATCTGCGGCAAAACAGTGGAAGATTATCTGGAAGTAGTGGAAAGACTTGGTGACGAACCGGTGGATATGCTGGAAATCAATGTTTCCTGTCCTAACGTCAAAGAGGGAGCCATCGCGTTCGGACAGAAAGCGGATTGTCTGTACGATATTACTTCGCAAATCAAAAAGAAAGCAAAACAGCCTGTTATCATGAAACTCAGTCCGAATGTGACGGATATTACCGAAATGGCGAAAGCAGCGGAAGCGGCAGGAGCAGATGCGCTTTCGATGATTAATACACTGACGGGCATGAAGATAGATATTCATCGGAGAAAGTTTGTGCTTGCCAATAAGACAGGAGGACTTTCCGGACCGGCTATTAAACCTGTTGCTGTCAGGATGGTATATCAGGCTGCGCATGCGGTGAAAATTCCGATTATCGGAATGGGCGGCATTGCGACGGCGGAAGACGCTATTGAGTTCCTGCTTGCCGGAGCTTCAGCTGTGGCAGTGGGCGCAATGAATTTTGTCAATCCTTACACGACGATAGAGGTGATAGAGGGGATTGAGGAATATATGAAGCAATATGGAATAGAGGATGTTAAGGAGATAATTGGGGCGGTGGAGTAGGTGGTTGAAGCTGGATGTAATTAATATACAAAGGAGAAATGAGAATAGGCAATTTTACATTTCTTGAAACTCGTTGGAGTGATTTGGCAAGGCTAGGGGATTTGGCTGAGAAATATGTGTATTCAGATCCAAATACATCTGTTATTAAGCAGGGGATGTTAGCAGAAGTAATGGTAAAATATATGC
>CAZKOR010000232.1:0-5971 GCA_964554405.1 uncultured Bacteroides sp.
CAGATGAAAAAGCGAAGAAGATTGCAAAAGAAGTCATTGACGCGGAGGAGACTCTGGTGAAAGATATGAGAGAGTACCTGTAACGGGTACTCTTTTCTTCAAAAGATCAATGACAGATCTACACAGAAAAGAGGAGGAATCATGAAGAGAATATGCAAACAATGCGGGGCGGAATTTACTTTGACGCAGGATGAGATAGCTTTTTATCAGAGTAAGAATCTACATATACCGAAACGCTGTGAAAAGTGTCGTATGGAGAATCGAACAGGCGGGAAAACCGGGGCGGTTATGCGGCCCGCTTCGTCGGAAAAGAAACTGACAGGGAACGATTATGAGAGTGTGAATGCGCCTGGGCAGGTGGTCAGAGCGTATGATGCGGGGAATAAGGATAAGAAGAAAGTATGGATAGCAGCCGCGGCGGTTCTTTTGCTGCTGGTGGTTGGCGTTGTTGGATTCCAATTAATGCTTCTGCCGGGACAAAACGGAGCCGCAGCCGAAGTGCAGCCTGTACAGGATGTTGTGGACGATGTGCAGACTGGGGCGGATACAGAAGACGCTGCGGACAGCCCGGAAATTGTCGCAGAGCCAATCGAGGAAATATCCGCGGAACAGTCGTCAGAGGAGGAGATTCAGCCGGAGGTTTCGGCCGATGCAGCATCCAGCACAGATTCGACGCAGGATGAGACTTTAGAGCAAGCGACTGTCAGTGAGGTCGAGCAGGCCCCCACGGTTATATATAATTTCCGCAAACCGGAATATCTGCAGGAGCATTTTGAAAAGCACGGGGCGGAATTTGGATATACTACGGCGGAGGAATATCTGGCGGGAGCGAACCGGGTAGTCGCATCGCCGGAGGCGTTACATAAGCAGGAAGCAGAGGATGGAGACGATGTGTATTATCTGGAATCCACCAACGAAATTGTGTTCGTCTCTACGAGCGGATACTTGAGGACGTATTTTAAGCCAAATGATGGAAAGGCATATTTTGACAGACAGTAAGTATCGTTAATTTTATATGTTTAATAAAATATATACAATAAGAATTTTTGAAAAAACTGATTGACATTGGCAATGAGTTGTGCTTTAATGAATTTAAGTTGAAACGTTTCAAGTAAAAAAGCACAAAGAGTTGGAAAATGAAACGATTCCAATTAGACATATTTTGTGTGAAAAGAGGAATTAAACATTACGATTATTATGCAAAATGATGTAAATCACTCAAGGAAAGGGAGGGAATATGTAATGAAAAAGAAAATATTCGCATCGGTAATGGCTGCGGCCATGACATGTAGTGTTCTTGTTGGCTGCGGAAGCGATAGTGGTGCAGGAAGCAATGCTAATGTGGCAAGCGAGTCTGCTGCAGAAGAGAACGCAGCGCCCCAAGAGGAAGCAGGGGCGGAAGCGGCATCTGTAAATACCGAAGGCGCTACGGAACTTTCAATCTGGGTGCATGAGACGGATTCTGATGAAGGAAAACTGTACAAGAAACTTGTGGATGACTTTAATCAGAAATACGAAGGTACATATTATGTAACACTGAACGATATTCCGAGGGATAACAATAACGGTGGTTACTCTGACGCGATCATGGCAGCAATCACCAGCAACAGCCTGCCGGATGTATTTACGGCGGACGGCGTAACGATTGCACAGTATGCAGACGCAGGAAATCTTCAGCCTCTGGATGACTATTTTACGGCGGAAGAGCTAAACGATTTCAGCCCTTCCATTATCCAGCAGGGAACTTATCAGGATAAGTTGTACGCATTAGGGTGCTTTGATTCTTCCGTAGGTCTGTTCTACAACAAGACCATGTTCGAGGAAGCCGGCATCGAACCCGCAACAAAGGAAAATCCATGGACGCTTGCACAGCTGAAAGAAAATGCAGCAAAGCTGACAACAGCAAACCCCGCAAAGTGTACCGATGATCCGAACGAGCATTACGGCATAATCATGAGCCTGGATGCAAGAGATGAGACATTGATCTTCTTCTTCCTGCCTCTGATCCAGTCTCAGGGCACCAATGTAATTGATGCGGACGGCATTGAAGTAGATGGTTATTTAAACAGCGACAAAGCAGTAAACGCATTAGCATGGATCCAGGGAATGGCGGATGAAGGCTACGCAGCAACAGAAAAATTAGAGAACGGCTTTGCTCTGGGCTATTCCGCAATGGCTATCACTGGTTCCTGGGAGCCGGCAAATCTTGCAAAATATGATATCGAATGGGGACTTATGCCGATGCCGATGTATGACGAGAATTCCACGCCGGTATCTCCCTGCGGTTCCTGGACTTTCGTAATGTCCAGCAATTGCCCTGAGGAGAAGCGGGAAGGCGCGGCAGAGTTGATTCGTTACATGACCAGCACAGATGCAGGGATTCAGATGTATGCGGCAAACTCCATGCCACCTGCAAGACAGTCTGCATTCAGTCAGATCGCAGACTTCCAGTCCGCTCCTTTAGATGTATTCCAGTATCAGGCAGCTAATACGGCGCAGGCAAGACCCGTTTCCGTAAACTATGCGATTTTAAGTCGTGAATTTGCAAATGCGGTGGGCGACGCTCTGACAGGCGCGGATCCTAAGGAATCATTGGATAAGGCAGTAGAGCAGTATGAGTTTAATGCAGATATAGAATAGCAATAAATATCGGAAGCTTCGGTATAATGATATCCGGCGGTCTGCCTTTAACAGGAAGGCGGGGTGCCGGATATTCCATATGAGTATATTAGGAGAGATAACATGAAAGAAAACAGTGCCGGAAAAAAGAAAAAACTGACGAAAGAAAACTGGACCGGTCTCGCATTTATTGCGCCGGCGGTCATATTATTGATTGCTTTTCTGTTCATCCCGCTGCTTATGACGATTGGGTACAGCTTTACGAATTACAATGTCTTAAAGCCGGATGCAATAGAGTTTGTAGGTCTTAAAAATTTCATAAAACTGACAAAGGATACCGTATTTCAGAAAAGTATCCGGAACACCTTTCAATTCGTGATCATGGTGGTTCCTCTTCAGGTTTGCACCGCACTTGGACTGGCGCTTCTGATCAACAAAAAGATTAAAGGTGTCTCTGTTTATCGTCTGGCATTCTTTGCACCGACGGTGTTGTCACTGGTAGTCGTTTCTATTTTATGGAGTTATATTTACAGTTCCGGCAACGGGCTGCTAAATGCACTGCTTGGGAACATCGGTCTTGGCCCCTATAAATTTTTGGACGACCCGAAAACAGCAATGTTGTGTATCGTGATCCTCTCCGCATGGCAGGGCTGCGGCTTCCAGATGATGATCTTTTTATCAGGACTGCAGGATATTCCGGATTATCTGTATGAAGCGGCGGCGGTGGACGGTGCGAAAGCCCTTAGTCAATTCGTGCATATCACGCTGCCTGGACTGAAAAATATTTTGACTTTTATCAGTCTTTCCATCGTGATCAGCGCATTCCAGTTGATCATTCAGCCGATGATGATGACCGGCGGCGGACCGCAGGATTCGACAATGACAATCGTGTATGAGATTTATCAGACAGGCTTCCGGTATAACAAGATGGGGTATGCTTCGGCAATGGCATTTATCTTCACGGCCATTGTGCTGACGATCACACTGATTCAGAACAAGCTTACATCCAAGAGCAATGAAGAGTAAAGGAGGGGAAAACAATTATGCAAAAAAAGATGTCTACAGCACAAAAGTTTTTTTATTACATTATTGTTTCGATCATTGCGATAGTTTTCATGTTTCCGTTGATCTGGATGGTGGTGTGTTCTTTCAAAGTTGACGCGCAGATTTTTAAAGATATCAGCAGCTTAAGGGCTTTTATTCCAAGCTTTAACAGCGGCGATGTATTTTTCAACTATAAGGAAGTGGTGGAAAAGCTTCCGCTTTTGCAGGCGATGTTCCATTCTTTTTGTTATATAGCAGTGCTTATCTTGTTAGGTTTAGTGGTCAATTCTATGGCGGGTTACGCTTTCGCCAGATTGAAATTTCCGCATAAGGAGTTGATTTTTTCGCTGATCTTAGCGGTTATGATCATACCGACGCAGACCGTTATGCTGCCGCAGTTTTCCATCATTTTCAAGATGGGGCTGGCCAATAGTTATCTGGCGTTAATTCTTCCGGCAATCGCTAATCCGATGTATATTTTTCTATTCAGACAGAATTTCATGGGGATACCGGAGAGTATCGAGGAAGCGGCGAAGCTGGACGGCGCCAGCGCGGTGCGGACCTTCTTTCAGTTGATCGTACCGCTTGCAAAACCTATTTACGCAACGGTTATGATCTTGCAGTTTATCCTGTATTGGAATGATTTCGTGTGGCCGGTCATGGTTATTTCCGACAGATCCAAACAGACCGTGCAGATGGCACTCAGCAGCCTTTTTTCGATCAAGCCGGTCAACTACGGAAATGTTATGGCGGGTCTTACCATTGTGACGATTCCGGTACTGATACTGTTCTTATTCATGCAGAAGTACTATGTGGCAGGAATCGCGTCCAGCGGTGCGAAAAATTAAAGCATACGGAAAGCAGGAATATTTTGAAATTGAGAAGTATCATATTTACTTGCCCGTCTTTTTTATGTTAAGATAATGTATATTTGAAAGATATGCTGTCGCTTCGTGATACGTGCGCGCATCGTGAAGCGCGGCATATCTGCATGTGGATATGAGTTGGATAAGGCGGTAGGGATATGGTAACGATCAAGGATGTTGCAAGGGATGCGCATGTTGCGGTAGGAACCGTTTCAAAGGTGGTAAACGGTCAGCATGTAAGTCAGGAAAGCAAAGAAAAAGTGGAAGCATCCATTAAAAAACTGGGATATCAGATGAATTATTATGCAAGAGGATTGAAGACGAAGTATACTTATACTATTGCAACCATCGTCCCGGAAATCAGAAATCCCTTTTTTGCAATGTGGGTATATTACATTGAACAGGTTTTATACAACAAAGGATACAAGATGTACCTGTGCAATTCAGACGGCATGGTGGAGAAGGAAGAACGTTATTTTAAAATGACGGCGCAGAATAAAGTGGACGGTATTATTTGTGTATCCTATTATGATATTGAGGACTATGTATCGGAAAATATTCCGCTTGTTTCTCTGGATCGTCATTTTGAAAAGAAGATCAGTTGTGTCTGTTCGGACAATTATCATGGAGGAGAGCTTGCGGCAGAGAAAATGATTTCCACCGGAAGCAGGAATCTGCTATATATTCGAAGCGGCTCCGCCATTCCGGGCGAGACGATGAAGCGCGGCGAGGGATTCAGTGATTATTGCAGGGCAAAGAATGTTTCCTGTGAGATTATGGATTTAGGAGAAGCCTATGAATTGTTTGATGAACACGGAGCTGCTATCGGCGATGTCATCAGAGAGAGGTTATCTGCCAAAAGAAAGGGCGGGAAGATTCCGTATGATGGAATCTATACCAGTACCGACTGGTTAGGGTGGGTGACCCTTGAACAATTGCGGGAAATGGGAGTTAAAGTGCCGGAGGAGACGCAGCTTGTGGGGAATGACGGCATCAGGTGGATGAACAGGGGAACCTACATGATGTCAACCATTGTGCAGCCGATCAAAGAGATGGCGGAAAAAAGCGTAGAACTGATTCTCAAAAAGATTCAGGGAGAAGAGACAGATATCATTACAATGCTGCCGGTGACATTCGGAGAAGGCGGCACTACACGGTAAAAGAATGGGCATAGCCCGCGCGGCGAGCAGGGAGAAAATCTTCCCTGCTCGTTTTTTCAATTTATAAAAAATTTTAAACATTTACTTTAGTATACTACTATGATAAAATACAAAAGTATTTGAAACTATTTTGGCTTTGGAGGAGGAAGATTATGAAAAAGAAACTTGCAATGATTTTAGCAACATCTATGACCCTGTGCGCGGCTCTGACGGGCTGCGGCGGTTCTGGCAGTAAGGATATGGTGTACGCGGTGGAGGCCGGTTCTGCGGGAGAAGAGGTGG
>CAZKOR010000233.1:0-5960 GCA_964554405.1 uncultured Bacteroides sp.
GGCAGGAGCAGCGGTTCAGTGGCTGCGTGACAGCATGAGAATGATAAGGAATTCTGCCCAGTCAGAAAAATATGCAGAAAGCGTATCGGATACAAATGATGTGTATATTGTTCCCGCTTTTGCAGGAATGGGAGCGCCATATTGGAATCCCTATGCGCGCGGAACGATTGTAGGAATTACAAGAGGGTGTCAGAAAGAGCACTTTATCAGAGCAACATTAGAATCCATCGCTTATCAGACCGTAGATGTATTACAGGCAATGGAAGAGGATGCGGGTATGCCGCTGCAGGAACTAAAAGTGGACGGCGGTGCCAGCGCCAATGATTTCCTGATGCAGTTTCAGGCGGATATTACCGGGCAGTCCGTACATCGGCCAAGCTGTATCGAGACAACTGCGTTAGGGGCGGCTTATCTTGCTGGACTTGCCGTAGGATATTGGAAAGATAAAGAAGAAATCTGTGCCAACTGGAAGTTGGATAAAAAATTTGATACTTCTATGGAAGAGGAGATGCGCGAGAAACTATTGAAAGGGTGGAAAAAAGCAGTAAAGTGTGCGCTCGTTTGGGCAGAAGATACAGATTAATTGATGTGGATTAAGAAAATTTTAAGTATAAGAAAAGGCAGGGTGATTATATGATAGTACAGAAATATAAAGACATGTTAAAAGGAAAATCGGTTATCAGGCAGTTATCGGAATTTGCCACGGCAAGGGGAGCGGAAATCGGATATGAAAATGTATTTGATTACAGTTTGGGAAATCCGTCTGTGCCTACACCGCAGAAATTTACGGATGTCATGATTGACATGCTGCAAAACTGTGATCCGATGGAACTTCACGGTTACAGTCAGAGTCTTGGTATTCCGTCTGTGCGGGAGAAGATAGCGCAGTCTTTGAATGAACGTTTTGGCATGAGTTATACCGGCAATCATATTTTTATGACAACAGGAGCAGCGGGCGCGATTGCACATGCAATCCGGTGTGTGACACAGCCGGGAGATGAGATTCTCACGTTTGCGCCTTATTTTCCGGAATATCAGCCGTATGTTAATTTAAGCGGTGCAATATTAAAAGTGGTTCCGGCAAATGTGCAGGATTTTCAGATTAACTTTGAAGCATTTGAAGAAATGCTGACAGACAAAGTAATGGCAGTTTTATTAAATACGCCGAACAACCCGTCCGGTATAGTTTATACTACACAGACGCTGCAAAAATTAGCGGATATTATGACGGCAAAATCAAAAGAATACGGACATGATATTTTCTTAATTTCGGATGAACCATACAGGGAAATTATATTTGAGGGAACAGATGCGCCTTACGTATCCTCGTTCTATCTGAACTCTTTTTCCTGTTATTCCTATTCCAAGTCACTGTCGCTGCCCGGTGAAAGAATCGGCTATATCGCAGTGAACCCGGCATGTACCGATGCGGAGTACATTACAAATATGTGTGCGCAGATTTCGAGAGGAACAGGACATAATTGTCCGCCCTCTATTATTCAGCTTGCTGTGGCACAGGTTTTGGGTTTAACAGCAGATTTATCCGTATATGAAACCAATATGAATATTTTGTATAAGGAATTGACTTCTCTCGGATTCGAATGTGTGAAACCGGGAGGTACTTTCTATATGTTCCCTAAAGCATTGGAAGAAGATGCAGTTGCTTTTTGTCAAAAAGCAAAGAAATATGATTTGATTTTGGTACCGAGCGATACGTTTGGCGTACCGGGTTATTTCCGGCTTGCTTATTGTATCAGTACGGAAAAAGTGGAACGTTCACTGGAAGCATTCCGGAAGTTTATACAAAATGAATATTGATGGAAAGAAGGAATATATATGTATCAGGCTGGACTTGTTTTAGAGGGCGGCGGCATGAAAGGAATCTATACTGCCGGAGTGCTGGATTTCTTTTTAGATAAGGAAATAGAGTTTTCAAGCTGTTATGGCGTATCGGCAGGTGCGTGCTGCCTGTGCAGCTATTTATCGGGGCAAAAGAAAAGGGCGTACCGTATCAATGTTGACTATTTGGAACAGAAAGCATATTGTAGTGTGGAAAGCCTGCTGAAGACCGGAGATTTATTCGGCGTTGATATGTGTTATAAACTGATTCCGGATTATCTGGACCCTTATGATTACGATGCTTTTAATCAGTATCAGGGGAAAGCATATGCAGTGGTTACAAATATCAAAACAGGAGAACCAGAATATTTGCAGTTAAAAGATATGCATCAGGATACCATTGCCGTGCGTGCTTCCAGTTCTCTGCCGTTAGTTTCCAGGAATGTAAAAATCGGAGACGAACTTTATCTGGATGGAGGAATCTCCGATTCCATTCCAATCAGGCGGTCCATGAAAGACGGAAACCGGAAAAATGTCGTTATTTTGACAAAAGAAGAAGGATACATCAGACAGCCTGAAAAAAGTGCGGAACTGGCGCTTATCAGGGCAAGATATATGCGTTATCCGAAAGTATATGAATGTATGCGGGAACGGCATCTTACGTATAACAATACGCTGCAGTATATTGAAGAGATGCAAAGCCAGGGGAAAGTGTTCGTCATTCGCCCAAAACAGAAAAGCAATGTAGGAAGAGTGGAGAAGGATAAAGCAAAGTTAGATGCTCTTTATGAAGAGGGGTATCGTGATGCTGAGAATTGTTATCTGGAATTATTGGAGTATCTTAGCTGAGAAAGGAGCATGAGGGAATCGTATGTGGGAGATTTTAAAAGCAATCCTATTCGGTGTTGTGGAGGGTATTACGGAGTGGCTGCCAATCAGCAGTACGGGCCACATGATTTTACTGGGTGAATTTGTGAAGCTGGATGTATCGGAAGAATTTTGGGAGATGTTTCTGGTTGTTATACAATTAGGAGCAATCCTTGCGGTTGTACTGCTTTTCTGGAATCAGATTTTTCCCTTTGAAATCAGAAGTTATGATTTTAAGAAAAAGCTGTTTGTGAAAAAGGATATTTTTGTCCTTTGGTTTAAGATTTTGACAGCCTGCATTCCTGCAGCAGTTATCGGGCTTGCTTTTGACGATGTGTTTGACGCTTTGTTTTATAATCCATGGTGTGTTGCCATTGCATTGATTGTGTTTGGTGTGGCATTCATTATCATTGAAGAACGTAATAAAAAAATGCGTCCCCGGATTACTTCATTAGAACAGATTACATATAAAATCGCGTTGTTAATCGGCGTATTCCAGTTAATAGCGGCAATTTTTCCCGGCACATCCCGTTCCGGCGCGACGATTGTAGGCGCACTTTTACTTGGCGTTTCCAGAACCGTAGCAGCAGAGTTTACGTTCTTTCTGGCTATTCCGGTTATGCTTGGAGCCAGTTTATTAAAAATAGTAAAATTCGGATTTTCTTTTACCGGTATGGAACTTACGATTTTGTTTGTGGGGATGATAGTAGCGTTTTTGGTATCGGTATTTGTCATTCGTTTTTTGATGGGTTATATCAAAAAACATGATTTTAAAGTATTTGGATGGTATCGCATTATTTTGGGAATTGTTGTCCTATTGTACTTTATTTTATAGCATTTCGCATAGATACGGCGTAGAAACGGCAAAAGTTTTGTGACAGTTTGTTAGTTGACAAGACAGAAAGCTTAGGTTAGAATTGCTATAGTAATCGAAAGATAGAGATAATCTGTAGATTATAACATAGTTACTAGATGATTGTTGCGTATAAATTTTAAGGATGAATACATGGGAGGAGATTATTCATGGCAGAAGTAAAGAAAACAGCAGTCGCAAAACCGGCAGCTAAAGCAGTAGCTGCAAAAGCGGCAGAAGAAAAGAAAGAAGAAGTAAAAACAGAAGCTGCAGCAACTGTAAAAGAAGCGCCTAAGGCTGCAAAGAAACCGGCAGCTAAGAAAACAACAACAAAGAAAGCAGCAGCAGCGAAAAAGACGACAACAAAAACAACAACAGCAAAAACAGCAGGAAGAAAAGCTGCAGCAAAAGCAACTGTTAATGTTCAGTTTTCCGGTAAATCCTATACGCCGGAAGATTGGGTAAAGAGCGCAAAAGATGTATGGGAATATGATTTGAATCGCAAACCGGAGGATTTCAAATCTGTTGAGCTTTATGTAAAGACAGAAGAGCATAAAGTATACTATGTAATTAACGGAGAAGTAAACGGAGATTTCAATATTTAATCTGTAGAGAACAAAATATTTTCTAAACGAGGAGAAAAAGCAATTAGTTTGAGGTTTGTACCGATGCTGATTGCTTTTTTATATTTTTTTCATAATTTTTTTTCACAGATATGTTGACAATTAAATAATGAAGTGATAACTTATCACTAGAAGATGTTAGCACTCTAGCGAGTTGAGTGCTAACAAAAATGAAAAGCCAGTCAGGCTGCCTGACAAGACGATAGGAGAAAATGGTATGCAGTTGGATGACAGAAAATACAAAATATTGCAAGCCATTATCCGGAACTATCTGGAAACCGGAGAACCGGTAGGAAGCCGAACCATTTCCAAGTACGCCGATTTAAACTTAAGTTCGGCAACCATTCGTAATGAAATGGCGGATTTGGAAGAATTAGGTTATATTTTACAGCCGCACACTTCGGCGGGGCGGATTCCATCTGATAAAGGATATCGGTTATATGTAGATAAAATGATGGAAGAGAAAGAGCGGGAAGTAGAAGAGATGAAGGAAATGCTTCTGGAGAAAGAGGATAAGATGGACCACCTCTTAAAACAGGCAGCAAAACTTCTTGCTAACAATACGGAATATGCTGCTATGGTATCAGCACCGCAGTACCACCGTAATAAATTGAAATTTATCCAACTCTCCCGCGTGGATGCCAATCAGATTCTTGCCGTTATTGTGGTAGAGGGTAATGTGATTAAAAATTCCATGTTGACGGTTTCGGAAGATTTGAATGAAGAAACAATACTCAAATTGAATATTTTACTGAATACGCACTTAAACGGGCTGTCTATGGAAGAGATTAATCTGGGAATGATATCTGCAATGAAGCAGCAGGCAGGGATTCACAGTGAAATTGTAGCGGATGTCATAGATGCGGTTGCGGAAGCTATTAAAGCGGATGAGGATTTAGAAATTTATACAAGCGGTACGAAGAACTTTTTCAAATACCCGGAACTTTCCGACCATCAAAGGGCAAGCGAGTTGATTACTACTTTTGAAGAAAAGCAGATTTTACACGAACTTGTTCAGGAAAATCTCTCCGATGAAAATACCGGCATTCAGGTTTATATCGGAAATGAGACGCCAATTCAGGGAATGAAAGACTGCAGTGTTGTGACCGCAACTTATGAACTGGATGAGGGCATGAAAGGCACCATTGGTATTATCGGACCGAAACGAATGGATTATGAGAAAGTAGTTCATAATTTAAAAATGTTGAAACGCCAGTTGGATGATTTTTATAAAAAGTAGGAAAGGGATGAAAGTCGTGGCAGAGCAGGAAACAAAAAAGGAAAACATGGATGAGACAGAAAATGTAGAAGAGATGCTGCAGGATGAGACTGACGAAGAGAATATCTCTTCCGGAGAAGAGGAATCTTCCAAAGCAGCCAAGAAAGAAAAAAAGAAAAAAGAAAAAACAGACAAGAAGCAGGATGTGCTGAAAGAAAAGATTGACGAACTGGAAGACAGAGTCAAACGCCAGATGGCTGAATTTGATAATTTCCGTAAACGTACGGAAAAAGAGAAAACGGCAATGTTTGAAACCGGAGCAAAAAGCGTAATAGAAAAAATTTTACCGGTTGTTGATAATTTTGAAAGAGGTCTTGCGACCGTTCCGGAGGAAGAAAAAGGCAGTGCGTTTGCGCAGGGAATGGAAATGATTTATAAACAGCTTTTGACGGAACTGGAAGCGATAGATGTCAAACCGATTGAAGCGGTCGGGCAGGAATTTAACCCCGAATTTCACAATGCGGTCATGCAGGTGGAAAGTGAAGAATATGAATCCGGT
>CAZKOR010000234.1:0-5956 GCA_964554405.1 uncultured Bacteroides sp.
AGGGGATCCCTATTACAATCCCAACTTTTCGCTGGACCGCAGCGATTATGCGCTGAGAGTGTGAGCAGAGCGGAAAAGAGGACTTAATATTGACTATACAAAAGATACATGAACTGAAATTGTGGGGAAAACGTCCTTCTTATTTAGGAGGTGCATTTTTTCTGCTATCCGTTTTATTTTGTGTCATCAGAATTATACTGCCTTGCAAGGAATATCAGTATGAGGGTGGCTACGACTTTGAAGAGACTGCAGAAAATGATTGTGTGGTCGTCTATGAGGGAATCAGTCTACCGCCCGGCGTATACCGTGTAGAGTTGGAATATGATACGGATACGGATTTTGCAGGTTTGTGCAACATTGCAGACGGCACTGTATTTTCGGGGGGATTAAACACAAATGGGGAACATTTATACAGCGCTCTCGGAAAAACGGGATTTTGCGTATGGCTGTATGAAAAGACCGACAGTCTGCAGGTTCAGGTGGATTACGCAGGCAAAGGCTGTTTAACAACAGGAGATTTAAAAATTATTGAAACAAATCAATTCTGGACGATGTTGCTGACTGTAATTTTTTCTGCATGGTTAATGTTCGGCATATCGTTAACGTTCTATTATTATGATAAAAAATATCGGATTTCTTTTGAAATAAAAAATGTGATTTTTTTCGTAAGCGTGATAAGCCTGATCGCTTCTGTTCCGTATTTGAGCGGTTATATGATTGCGGGTCCGGATCTTACATATCATTTGCAGAGAATTGAAGGGGTAAAAGACGGTTTGCTCGGCGGCCAGTTTCCGGTGAGATTAGAGCCGAGGTGGCTGTATGATCACGGATATGCTAGTGCAATTTTTTATTGCAATGCATTTCTTTATTTTCCTGCGCTGCTTCGCATGCTTGGGTTTCCCATTATAGTAAGTTTTAATATTTACTGTATAGCATTTAATGTGGCAACGGCATGGATAGCCTATTATTGTTTTAGCCGGATATTTAAAAATTGGCAGGTCGGAGTCATCTGCAGCGCACTGTATACATTATCGATTATTAGGATATATAAGACTCTTGCGATGAGTGCGGTAGGAGAAGGAAACGCATATACCTTTATACCGCTTGTAATTTACGGATTATATCGTATTTTTACGGAGGATATTCTAAAGCCGAAATATAAGTCGGCCTGGATTTCTCTGATGTTTGGGTTCGCAGGATTGATACAGACGCATGTGCTGACCTGTGAAGTTACGGCACTTGTTACGATTTTGTTTTGCTTCGCGAACAGGAAGAAAGTATTTCAAAAAAACACTTTTTTAGAACTTGTCAAGGGAGCGGCGGGAGCAGTGCTGGTCAGTTTATGGTTTCTTGTTCCTTTTTTAGATTACTATCTTACACAAAATATACGAATAAAGAATGCGTCAACTCGGACAATTCAGGAGCAAGGGATTTACCCGGCGCATCTGCTTTTCCATTTCTGGAAAAAGGGATCCAACACACCGGCCACGGGCACCGGAATACAAAATTCTCAGCCTATAGGGATTGGACCGGTGTTGATGATCGCTCTAGGAATATTTTTGATTTTATGGTTTTTCGGATACTTTGCAAAGGTGAAAGAAACAAGAGTTGATTTCGCAAAAAAGACGGCAATCATAGTGATATTGCTATTGCTTATGAGTACTAATGTTTTTCCGTGGGATAGGATTCAGAAAGCGGGGCCTGCGGTGGCGGCTCTTGTAAGCAGTCTGCAGTTTCCGAATCGTTTTCTCGGATGGTGTACGGTGTGTCTTGTGTTTCTGTTTGGGTATTGTCTTTGCTATTTCAAAGAGAGGGATAACAGAATTTATCTGGTAATGGCGGCGATGGCGTTCATTGGTGTTACGACATCCGATATGCATTTGCTTGATTATGCAAATGGAGGGTATAATACTTTAATTTTATATAATGAAGAGAGTATGGGGTTCGGGTATATTTCCGGAGCTGAATATCTGATCATGGGAACGGAGCCGGAAAAGCTGATTTACGCGGATGCCGTTGTTGGTGAAGGAGTGGAAATACAGTCTTGTGAAAAGGGATATCTTCAGGCGAAGGTGCAATGTGCTAACCGGACGGAAAGGAGCAGCTTTATCGATATTCCGTTTCTGGCATATAAGGGCTTTTGTGCAGTGAATGTAGATACCGGAGATCCGTTGGAAATTAGTGCAGGGGAGAATAATGTGATCAGGGTCAGGATTCCGTCCGGTTTTGACGGCAGCCTGAAAGTGTTCTTTAAAAGCCCTGTTTACTGGAGAGTCAGCGAATGGGTCAGTGCGGGGACTGTAATAGTATTGCTGGTAATGTGGGTGAGGTATCAGAGGAGAGAACATGAAGAAGAAACCTGATAATTTTAAGATATTGGTTTTAGTTGAGTTTTTTTCCCTGACCATATTGTTTATGGGATGTTTCGGCGAGGAAAATTTAGTCGGTTCTTTTTGGGGAGAAGATGCGTTCCAACTGACGGCGCAGACAGAGGCGGATGCGGAATATGAGAGCAATCGAATTGAACTGATGCCGGGAGTGTATTGCCTGAAAGCACAGATAGATCTTGCATCAGGACAAAGCGTATCGATAGATGTAAGAGCGGAACAGGCTTCTTATAAAGCATTGAGAAACAATGCGGTGACTGTTTTGGAGCGGAACGATGGAGCACGGTTTTTAGTATATGTGCTTGATAGAATACCGAAAGCCTATGTGCATTGCACATTTACCGGAGCAGACATTGACTCACTGATGCGGATAGATTTGTATAAGACCAAACTGGGGAGCAGGATGCTGCTGTTTTTGTCCACAGCGGTATTTTTCATGTTAGATTTTATGCTGGCATTTCGCAGAGGAGTTATAGAAAAGAAGATATCCGGAAGGCAGCAGATTGTCTTCTGGACGTTGACGGCAGGAGTGCTGATTTTGTTTTTTCCTTATCTGACGGATTATATTACTTTTGGTGATGACACGATATTTTATTTGGAACGAATAGCTTTTCTAAAAGATGCGCTGCAGCGGGAAGGCGTTTTTTCCATATGCATACAGAGTACATGGGCATATGGACATGGTTATGCCGCATCGCTGTTTTGCGGGGGACTGTTTCTTTATATTCCGGCCTGTCTGATGTTGCTTGGTTTTTCCGCTATGAATGCTTTTAAAATGTTTCTTCTGATGGTACTGACAGCGACAGCAGTCATTGCATATCTTTGCTTTAAAAAATGTGTGAAGGATGAATATGCGGCTTTGTTTGGGAGTATGATTTATCTTCTGATGCCTTATCATCTTTTTAACATATATAACAGATGGGCTGTCGGTGAATATCTTGCCATGACATTTTTTCCTATGGTGTGTTGTGGAATGTATTTGTTGTACACAAGGGATGAGACATCAGGGGAATATCGGAAATATAAGTGTCTCATAATTTGGGGGATGTCGGCAGTTTTGCAGAGCGATTTGATATCCACAGAAATGACAACAGTTCTTATGGCGATGGTGTGTATTGTGTTTTGGAAAAAGACTTTTCAAAAGCAGACTTTTTGCCAGCTGGCGGAATCGGTTATCATGGTATTGCTTCTTAACGTCTGGTTTTGGGTGCCGCTGCTGTATATGATGAAAGCGGACACTTACAAACTAGGGGCTGTAATGCAGGGAGAGAGCCGAAATTATGGAACTCTTATCGGGAATTATTTTCAAATATTTTCGAACAACTGGAGCGGTCATAACGGTATGCAAAGCGTCGAACCGATACATATCGGTGCGGGGGCATTTATATTATTAGTGTTCTATAGCCTGTGGCGTTTGAAACATAGGAGGGAAAAGAGCGGAATATGCGAAACGCTTGCGGTTTTCAGTATATTGCTGATTGTTATGAGTACGCAGTATATTCCGTGGGATGTTGCTATTGATCTTCCGGGAATCGGTTATATTGCAGCTTTTTTGCAGTTTCCGTATCGCTGGATGGCGCCCGCAGCGGTTGTGGCGAGTATGTTTGCGGCGTTTCTTTTTAAACTGTTTAAAGAAAGAGGCGGAAAGTTAAGTAAAACGGTGTTGGCTGCTGTCGCTGTAATTTCGGTAGGAACTGCGATATTTTATGTAAATGATTATGCCGCAAACCATGCCCCTGTTTTTCTGTATAATGCGGAAAGTTTAGAGACAATCGGCGTGATAGGAGAAAAATATCTTCCGGAAGGAATATTGCCTGAAAAATAGTTGATTTCTACATAGAGTTGAGATGTCATAAAGCAGGAGCATGAGGGTTAGGATGAAAACAAAAGTAAAAGATAATGAAATACGACTATATGGGATATTATGTGGAATGATTGTGGTTATCACATCATTTCCCATAGCTTGTCATTATATTATGGCGGGCGGCAGAGTAACGGAATGGATTGCAAGGGTGAACGAAATGGCGGCCGGTCTTCATAATGGAGAAATATATTTTTTCCCGCGGATGGAAACACTTGCAGAGACAGGAGATTGGGAAAATATCGTGAATTCTAATTTCTGGCTTTTCCTGCCGGGGATTTTAGTCCGGATGACCGGTAATGTTGTTTTTGCATATCGGATTTATATGCTGCTCATTCAGTCAGGAACTTTGCTGGCATCCTTGCTTTTTTTCCGGGAGATATTTTTGGAGACGGAAAGCAGGCTGCCGGTATTTTTCGGAACGTTGCTGTATATGACTTGTCCCTACAGGATTTTTATCTGCTATGATCTAGCGGATCTTGTACAGGCAGCGGCATGGATGTTACTCCCTCTGTATACATGGGCTGCCTTTAGGGCGTTTGCAGAGAAAGGAACCTGGAAACAGATTATATTGGCAGGAGTGATTTTAGCCGGAGCCGGATATGCAAACATAGTCTTTTTTATAACTTTTTTTGGACTGACGCTGTCGCTGAGTATTTTTACAAAAAAATTTAAGGGGCTTCTCTGCTTGATTGCAGGAGGAATTTTGGGGTTTCCTGGGTTATACCGTCTCACTATCTATATTTTTGGAAAAGGCTTTCCCGAATTGGATGATATTTTGCAGAGTATTATGCAGAAAGGGTATCGTCCGGGACAGTTTTTCAGCAGTTATTACTGGCGCGATAACCATCCGGGAATGGGACTTGGAATGCTTATATGCCTTTTGGTTGTTTTGTGGATGCGATTTGTAAAAGGGGAAAAAAGAGGAGATAAAAAAAGCCGATTGTTTAGTGGAATGTCTGTATTCCTTATTGTACTTTCGATGGCGTATTTTCCATGGGACTTTGTACAAAGAATGGGAAACTGGAGCTTAAGGCTTGTTTCTCTGATAGATACTCCGGCTGTATTCTGGGGAATGGCATATTTTGGTTTATGCGTTCCGGCTGCAGAAGGGATGTATCGGTTGGAAAAATCGGATAATAAAATACTCTCTTTTGCCGTTCCGTTGATAGTTTTACTTGCCTGTGTTTGGGTATGTATTTATCAATGTAATATGCTGACATACACAAGGCCGCCTGTGATACTCGGCTAGGGAAAAGCAAAAAGAAAATATTCCCATTCCTATAAAAGTCTGCTATAATGGAGCAAGAATAGGAATAAGAATTAGAATACAGATTGGAGGGGTTACAGATGGATTACAAAGAGCAGTACAGTTTTTGGCTGTCGGACGCCTATTTTGACGAGGCGACAAAGGAGGAACTTCGTGGTATCGCGGGCAATGAGACGGAGATCGAAGACCGGTTTTATAAGGAACTGGAGTTTGGGACAGGCGGTCTTCGCGGCGTGATCGGCGCCGGTACGAACCGCATGAATATCTACACGGTGAGGAAAGCCACGCAGGGACTTGCCAACTACATTATCAAACAGGGCGGACAGGAAAAAGGTGTTGCCATCGCCTACGATTCGAGAAGGATGTCGCCGGAGTTTGCGGACGAGGCGGCGTTATGCATGGCGGCGAACGGTATCAAAGCTTATGTGTTTGACGCGC
>CAZKOR010000235.1:0-5940 GCA_964554405.1 uncultured Bacteroides sp.
CTCTTCTGCCGTTATCAATCAAAGCGTCTACTGCTTCCTGCAGCATTCTCTTCTCATTACGGACAATAATATCCGGTGCACCGAGTTCCAGTAATCTCTTTAAACGGTTATTTCTATTGATAATTCTTCTATATAAGTCATTTAAGTCAGATGTTGCAAAACGTCCGCCGTCCAACTGTACCATAGGGCGCAAATCCGGCGGAATAACCGGAATCGCATCCATAATCATCCACTCAGGCTTATTGCCAGATTCCCTAAAAGCTTCTACAACTTCCAGTCTCTTAATAATGCGGGCGCTCTTTTGTCCGCTGGAATCTTTTAATTCCTCTTTTAACTCTACCGCTTCTTTCTCTAAATCAATTGCTTCAAGCAGTTCCTTAATTGCCTCTGCTCCCATGCCGACACGGAATTTAGAGCCCCAGTTTTCTCTTGCATCCTGATACTCTTTTTCGGAAAGAACCTGCTTATATTCCAAATCGGTTTCTCCCGCATCCAATACGATATATGCTGCAAAATATAACACTTTTTCAAGCACTCTCGGGGATAAATCCAAAATGAGTCCCATACGGCTCGGGATACCCTTAAAATACCAGATATGGGATACCGGCGCAGCAAGCGCAATATGTCCCATACGCTCTCTACGAACGCTCGCCTTTGTTACTTCAACGCCGCATCTGTCACAGACAACGCCCTTATATCTGATTTTCTTATATTTACCACAGTGACATTCCCAGTCTTTACTGGGTCCGAAAATTTTCTCGCAGTAAAGTCCGTCTTTCTCCGGTTTCAATGTTCTGTAATTGATTGTTTCCGGTTTTAACACTTCACCTCTGGACCACTCTCTGATTTTCTCAGGAGATGCAAGACCAATTCTGATTGCATCAAATGTCATAGGTTGATATGCTTCCTGTTTTATTTCCGCCATTTAAAGCTGCTCCTTTCCTGACCAAACTTCATATGCCTTATTCGTCAAAAGCTTCATCAAAATCAGCATCTAATTCCATATCGTCCTCTATGAAGTCCGATTCTTCGTCACTGCTGACAAGTTCACCGCTCTCTTCATCAAATTCCTGCTTCTGATAACCCAGTGCGCCAAGAGAATCTTTTTCATAATCATAGTCTCTCGAATCGCCCTCCATCTCATAACGGTAATCCGTCTCAGTGTAATCGACTGATTCCATTATTTCGACTTCCGTGTGGTCCTCACGCAGCACTCTGACATCCAGACCGAGTGACTGTAATTCTTTGAGCAGAACCTTGAAAGATTCCGGAATACCCGGCTCCGGTATATTATCACCTTTGATAATTGCTTCATAAGTCTTAACACGTCCGACAACATCATCGGATTTTACGGTTAAGATTTCCTGCAGTGTATATGCAGCGCCGTATGCTTCCAGCGCCCAAACCTCCATTTCACCGAAACGCTGTCCGCCGAACTGTGCTTTACCGCCTAACGGCTGCTGTGTTACCAGTGCATAAGGACCTGTAGAACGCGCATGAATCTTATCATCTACCAAATGATGCAGTTTCAGGTAATGCATATGCCCGATTGTTACCGGTGCATCGAAATACTCACCTGTTCTGCCGTCACGAAGCCTTACCTTACCGTCTCTGGAAATCGGAACGCCTTTCCATACTTCACGGTAATCCCGATTCTCAGATAAATATTCCATTACTTCGGGTAACAGTTCGTCTTTATGCTTTTTCTCGAACTCTTCCCATTCCAGATTGACGTAATCGTTCGCCAAATCCAATGTATCCATAATATCGTTTTCTTTTGCACCGTCAAATACCGGCGTCGCTACATTAAAACCAAGCGCCTTTGCCGCTAAAGAAAGGTGGATTTCAAGCACCTGTCCAATATTCATACGGGACGGCACACCAAGCGGATTTAATACAATATCAAGCGGGCGTCCATTCGGCAGATACGGCATATCTTCTACCGGCAGAACACGGGAAACAACACCCTTGTTACCATGACGGCCTGCCATCTTATCACCGACAGAAATCTTTCTCTTCTGTGCAATATAGATGCGGACTGCCTGATTGACGCCGGGTGATAACTCATCTCCGTTATCCCTTGTAAATACTTTGGCATTAACAACAATACCATATTCTCCGTGAGGTACTTTCAGCGAAGTATCACGAACTTCACGCGCTTTTTCACCGAAAATGGCACGTAACAGTCTTTCTTCCGCTGTCAGTTCCGTTTCGCCTTTCGGCGTTACTTTACCAACCAGAATATCTCCGGCGCGTACTTCCGCACCGATTCTGATAATACCTCTTTCATCCAAATCTTTCAGCGCATCATCACCAACGCCCGGAACATCTCTTGTGATTTCCTCCGGTCCTAATTTCGTGTCACGCGCTTCCGCTTCATATTCTTCTATATGAACCGATGTATAAACATCTTCCTGAACAAGTCTTTCGCTGAGCAGTACGGCATCCTCGTAGTTATAACCCTCCCATGTCATGAAACCAATGAGCGGATTTTTACCAAGTGCCAGCTCGCCGCCCTCTGTTGAAGGACCGTCTGCGATAACCTCTCCCTGTGCTACATGATTGCCTTTGAATACGATAGGCTTCTGATTATAGCAGTTGGACTGGTTACTTCTGGAAAACTTAGCCAAATGATATTCGTCTTTTTCGCCGTCATCATAAGTCATCTTAATTAATTCAGAAGAAACATAGTCAATCGTACCTGCTTTTCTTGCCAGAACACAGACACCGGAATCGACTGCCGCCTTGGGCTCCATACCTGTACCGACTACCGGTGATTCCGTAAACAGCAAAGGCACTGCCTGACGCTGCATGTTAGAACCCATCAGCGCACGGTTCGCATCATCGTTCTGCAGGAAAGGAATCAATGCAGTCGCAACAGAGAATACCATTTTAGGCGACACATCCATATAATCGAACATTGTCTTCGGATATTCCTGTGTTTCTTCTTTATAACGTCCCGACACACTGTTACGTGTAAAATAACCCTCCGCATCCAGGGGAGCAGAAGCCTGTGCTACATGGTAATTATCTTCTTCATCTGCCGTCATATAGACAACTTCTTCCGTAACGCGCGGATTCTGCGGGTCGCTCTTATCAATTTTACGATAAGGAGCTTCCACAAAACCATATTCATTAATTCTTGCATAAGATGCAAGTGAGTTAATCAAACCGATGTTAGGACCTTCAGGCGTCTCAATAGGACACATTCTTCCGTAGTGCGTGTAGTGGACATCCCGGACCTCGAATCCGGCCCTGTCACGCGACAGACCACCCGGACCAAGTGCCGACAAACGTCTCTTATGCGTCAGCTCACCGAGCGGATTGTTCTGGTCCATAAACTGTGAAAGCTGGGAAGAACCGAAAAACTCTTTTACCGCAGCCTGTACAGGTTTAATGTTGATTAACACCTGCGGGGAAATCTCCTCGACATCATGTGTTGTCATTCTTTCACGAACAACTCTTTCCAATCTGGACAAACCAATACGGTACTGATTCTGTAAAAGTTCTCCTACCGCACGAATACGTCTGTTGCCCAAATGGTCAATATCATCATCATTTCCGATACCATACTCCAAATGGATATTATAATTAATAGAAGCAATAATATCTTCTTTTGTAATATGTTTCGGAATCAGCTCATGTACATTTTTCTGAATTGCTTCCGCAAGAAGTTCCGGATCATCACTGTACTCTTCCAGAATCTGCTGCAATACAGGGTAATAAACAAGTTCCGTAATGCCGAGTTCCCTCGGATTACACTCAACAAAGCTGGTAATGTCTACCATCATGTTAGACAATACTTTCACATTCTTTTCCTCTGTCTGAATCCATACATAAGGAACTGCTGCGTTCTGAATAGCATCTGCCATTTCAGCCGTTACCTTATCACCGGCTTTCGCAAGCACTTCACCTGTCATGGTATCTACGACATCCTCTGCAAGAATATGATTTCTGATGCGGTTTCTCAACATCAGTTTCTTATTAAATTTATATCTGCCGACTTTCGCCAAATCATATCTTCTGGGGTCAAAAAACATAGCGTTAATCAAACTTTCCGCACTTTCAACACTAAGAGGTTCTCCCGGACGGATTTTTTTGTATAACTCTAAGAGACCTTCCTGATGATTCTCAGCAACGTCTTTTGTAAAACTGGCTTCAATTTTAGGTTCATCACCAAATAATTCCCTGATTTCATCATTGGAACCTACGCCCAATGCTCTGATCAGTACGGTAATCGGAACTTTTCTGGTTCTGTCAACACGTACATAGAACACATCATTGGAGTCTGTTTCATATTCCAACCACGCGCCACGATTCGGAATCAACGTGGAAGCAAACAGTCTTTTACCGATTTTATCATGGCTGATTGCATAATAAATACCGGGAGAACGTACTAACTGGCTGACAATGACACGCTCTGCACCATTGATGATAAATGTACCGGTTTCTGTCATAAGAGGCAGGTCGCCCATAAAAATTTCATGTTCTGTAATCTCGTCCTTTTCTTTATTAATCAGACGAACTTTTACTTTTAACGGCGCCGCATAGTTGGCATCTCTTTCCTTGCATTTCTCAATAGAATACTTGATGTCATTCTTACACAGCTCAAAATCTACGAATTCCAGACTCAGATGTCCACTGTAATCTGAAATAGGAGAAATATCGTCAAAGACTTCTTTTAAGCCCTCGTCCAAAAACCATTGATAGGAGTTTTTCTGAACCTCGATCAGGTTCGGCATTTCCAGAACCTCTTTCTGTCGTGCATAAGTCATACGCGTGTTCTTGCCTGAGGCAGTCGCACGGATTCTGTTCTTTTCCATTGACATTTCACCCCGTTCTTTAATGATTCGTGCCTATTCATCGGAAACGATAACCCAAATAAGCATACCACACCACAATAGTGCACTATCCATTGTACTACAAGTGGAAAAATGAGTCAATGAAAATTTTCTGAAAATTTAGAAATTTAATTGGAGTCGGAAATTCGTTCGGTTTGTTTGGCGGTGAGGATAAATCCGTTTTCGTTGTCTGCGGGCTGGAAGCCGTCCTCATAGAAAAAGGATTGCTCATCTTCCGACATATCCTCATAAGCGGGTTTTATGCCCGGCCATTCTACACCAAAGACCATTTGTGTATAAGTTTCCACTTCCTCATAGCTTACCTTGCCCACATATTCCGTATTACTGCTGTTATAATCAGGACGAGATATCGTAACTCTCTCTTGCTCACGCCACCATCCGGCACCATAAGTGAAACGCAGAAAGATAAGCCAAAATACCTCGTCCATTTCCTCAGGTCCCGTAAAATCATTAACTGTCCAGCAGAGATTTTTTAATAATTCTTTATTTTCTTCGCTCAGTCCATAGGGCGACAAGTCGATATCTCCTTTTTCAAACAATTCATCCCAATATGTGATGTTTGTGTCATTTTCCGTGATATTTTCTTCCTCTTTATCTATGTCATCCGTAATTTCCTTCAATATCGGTCTCTGTAATATCTGATTTTCCCCGGCTTCAGTTTCGTCAGTCTCCTCTGCTGCTGTAAATACTTCTTCATCATCCGTATCTTGTACGGAATCGTTCCCTTTATCCGCGCCACAAGCTGTCAGACTTATGAGCGCAGCCAATAAAACCGCAAAATAAAATTTCTTCATGCCCCTTCTCCTGTTGTCTCTTGCCAAAAATCGAGTGCCAGCGTAATTTTCTATAGGCAAAACAAGAAGGATGCACGCCATTTTCATTCGGCACACATCCCTCTTGTTTTTCTTTTTGTAAACATAAGGACTGTTCGCAGCGCGTACTGTCCGCTGTTTTATTTCAATGTAACTTTTGCACCTTCAGCTTCCAATTTAGCCTTGATATCATCTGCTTCCTCTTTAGATGCACCTTCTTTTACCATCTTCGGAGCGGAATCTACAAGGTCTTTTGCTTCTTTCAA
>CAZKOR010000236.1:0-5925 GCA_964554405.1 uncultured Bacteroides sp.
CTTTCCCGAATTTGACACATTATTCAATTTTTACTAATTCTGCCTGAAAAAAGTAATACTCTAAAATCTCGTCAAAATTCTCTCCGGAAATGGCTCTTTCATTGGCTCCGTACTGACTCATTCCCAGTCCGTGGCCAACGCCCCTGACAAAAAAAGTGACACTCTCGTCATTCCATTCGGCATAGAAACAGGAGGAACTAAGACCGAATGCATTCCGGAAAATTTCTCCGTTGCAGCTATGTCCGTTCACTGCCGTCTCTTTTACATACTCTGCGCTGTCATAAGTAAGTTCTAGCTGATTCCATATTTCTTCTTTTTCATCGTCTATATGAAAAACCTGTTTTACAAGACTGCAATATTCTTCTTTTGAAAAACTCACACGGCTTTGAAAGTTTTTTGCCAGAATATCCTGACTGCACTCCACACTGACTAAATAAGGATAACTTTCATTCTGCACCACTTCCGCCGCATTCCTTGTCCGTCCGTTACTAACGGGAAAATATGCCGCTTTCACGGGCTTGCCGTCATAAGACAAATAAATGCCGTCCGTCTCACAAACTGCCGCCTTATAGAGCGCTTCTTTTTCCTGATCGTAGTTATTTTCTACATAATAAAAAAAAGTATCATCCTGCAAGACATCTCCATTTGTAAGATACATTTCCCAAACCCCGGTTCGCAAGAGAACCGCCTGTGCCTTTAATGCCTCCAATTCATAATTCATACCATCTTCATCATCGTAGGGCATAACAAGTTTTAATTTCTGTATTAAATAATCCTGCATAGTCATCTGCTTACTTCCCCATTTCCCTTGCAGACGCACTTCATATTCCGTATCTGTCCACTCCTCTTTTGCATCCGAATACCCGAAAAGAAGAGCCGATTCCTCTCCGATATGTCCCCATAGGTATGCAATCACATAAGGCAATAAAAAAACAAACAAAAGTACCGTAAATGCGTCCCGGCAGGGACTGTCACCATACTTCCTTTTGTTTGTTCTTTTTAAGACGATTCTAAATAAATTCATCAGGACACCTCTTCTCATTGTATGTATCAGTGTCCTAATTCATAACTATTATGACAATAACATTGGCATTTGGCAATAACATTGACATTTACCTTTAACGTGCTAAATCCAGATGCTGTACCGTGCCTACACCTCCATTTTCATACAGAAAAATACCGGTATTCCTGATGAAGCCGTTCGTGTGATTATCTGTCTGGGAATTTAAGGCAAACTCGGTTCTGTTATTCTGTAAACAGATAGCTCCCACACCTGCCTCCGACAGATGATAAAGCTTATCATCCCCCTTTTCATCTTTTGTCCAGATTAAAAGCTTATTCCAGATTTCATCACCCTCATCAATCCAGCCGTTACCATCTGAATCATACTTTGCCAAATCGGCAAATCCGTTACCGGATTTCGTTCCGAACAACTCGCTTCCGTCGTTAATGACTCCATCTTCATTCAAATCCAGCGCCAGATAGCCGCTGCCGGAACGCAGGGTGGATATTTCCTCTTTCGTGCCGTCGCAATCCAAATCAAAGAAAAAAGTCTGGTCGGAAAGTTCTGCAATATTGCTGTCTAAGTTAATAACCAGCGGATCAGTGCAATGCAGCACACCGATATCGTAACTTTCCTCATAATACTCCGCAAAGCTTCTGCTCATTTCCATATTAAGACCGAAATTAATTTCTCTGCCGTCGGCAGTCTTTACTACTCCGGTTGTAGAAAAAGAAGTTGTTTCCGTCTCACTATGATAATACGTTTTTGTAAAGCCATAGGTTTCGCCGCTGTTCCCAGATAAAGAACTGTCTGCATTCGCTCCGGTTCCCCAAAACTCATCCAGTTCTTTTTTATGACGGTCACCAAACAGCAGATACATCAAAAATTTCATACACTGCTGTCTGACAGTCTCTCTGGCGTCTTTTTCCTCCTGTCTGGCTGTTACCCTGCCTGTATTGGACAGGTTGCGGAAGTGGAGCGAAACATCCTGTAAAGCAGTCTGCGCATTACTGCTTTTATCGGCATCCTCTGCCTCCTCTCCCATTCCCCAAAAGCTTCCTAGAAATCCATTTCCTCCCCCGGTTGTCATGCTCTTGGGTTTGCCCGCATAAGCACGGGCTGTTCTCACTGTTACAGAAGAATAACTTCTGGCGGATTCCATTCCTATCATACTGGAACTAATTCGCAATGATACCTCCTTCTTTTACTCTGCCACATAAAAAAATGGCATTTTCAGAGGAAATTCATTTTCCTTAAAAATACCATCCGTGGTCAAGTGCTATAAAATTTCAAGGAATGACCGTCTGGCCAAGAACAGCCATCCCTTGTAATTTATATATCGACCATTTTCTTTTTTTCCTTAATCTGGCTGTATACTAATTTTTACTTTTTAATCTGCATTGTCAGCCGCAATGTAAGATGTATAGATACTGGTAAGCTGGTTTTCATCTAAAAGACTGTTCCAGATACGAATTTCGTCATAGCATGCGCGGAACGATTTGTCATAGCAGCTGATATCCAGATACGCTCTCATATCCGACCCATCAAAGCACATTTTTGAAACCGCATCACAACCAATCATTTCACTGTTCAAATACAGATACGCCATCACTTTAGTGTTATCATCCTCTAACGTCTGTGTACCATCCACCCGGATTGTGATATAGTTCCATTCATTCAAATTGATACATTTCTTTTCTTCCAATGAGGGACGAACCTCACAGGAATTATCATATACCACATTGATTGTGTTAAATATCGGTACAACTTCTTCGCCATCTTCGGACGTTTTCTTGTTAAAGCAAATATAATTCTGTCCGTCGCTGCCATTCAACATATGAGAACCGATTATCAGAAACGGAGACCAGTCATACAACTCCTCCGCTTTAAACCAGAATGCAATCGTATAAGAGTCTGACAACGGTGCAATGTCCGTTAATTCCACACCATAGCTTCCATCCAGATAAAGAGCCTCTCCCTCGACTCCATCCGTGAACAAAGGAGACTTCTCTGCAACCTCTTCCGGGTATGCGCCTTCCGCATTATATCCGGCATAGTCACCCTGTCTTACCACCACTTTAGCATTGCCTAATTTCTTATCAAAAGAATAGGCATAATCCGCTGCCGGAACATTGCTTAAAATGCTGTCATTTACAATCTCTTTGGTAACTTCCTCTTCCGGTTCCTCTGTCTCCATCATTGCCAAAAGCGTCGGCTGAGCTTCTTCTACTTCGATTTCCATCGCTCTTCTGGCCGCCTTGACTTCCGCACTCTGCGTCTCTTCTCCTGTCCAGTTTTCTGCCAACACACACATTGATACAAGCCCGACTAAAAAACAGACTGTAAACGTTGTCTTTAACAGAAAATGTCTTTTTTGATTGCTATCCCACTTACCCATAAGTTTTGTCTTAAATTATAAATCATCGATTAAGAATCAACTCTGTTATAATTAATCAGACACCCTTTCAAAATAATTTGACGTTCTTCGTCAGTTAGTTCCCCTAATTGCATTGTAAAAGGATGCAGGGAATCCTGTTCTACCGACACCGTATATGCGGTAATATCTTCCCATTTCTCCTCAATTGCTTTCTTAATCTCCGGAATAAAAAGATAATCCAGATTTTTAAACGGAAGCGCTCCCTCTTTGATTACAAACGGAAGCATACCCCAGTTAATCAAGTTAGAACGATATCTCTTCGTTGCATACTCATTCGCAATATTCGCCCAGCCGCCTAACACTTTCTGACAGCTTGCCGCCTGCTCTCTTGCAGAACCATCGCCCGGTTTCACAGCAAAAATCGTAGAACCGAATCCGGTATTCTCATGTGAAGCATCTGCAAAAGTCTTCTTTACCACATTCATGACAGGTTTCACATCCGGATGAGCCTGACATGGATGTTCTCCTGCCATTCTGGCTTTCTCCGCTTTCTGAATATCCTTTGCACGACCTACATATTCAGGGTCTTTTCTGGACAATGTAAATTCAGCAAGCCCTAACGGATTGGAACGGTAGGATGATGTCTCGCCGGACGGAATTAATTCATCGGTTGTTGTAACAGGGTCATGAATTTCCGAAACAACGCGAAGCACCAGATTCTCCGGTAAAGCTCCCATCGCAGGCCAGTCCTTAATGTTTGGCCCGAACTGAATCGCAACGCTTTCATCCGCCACGCCGTGGGAATCAAATACACGGTTTGCATAGATGTTCGCATCAAAGTAATATTTGTAAGTTCCGATTTCCCCGTCAAATGCGGTTGCCGGTGTCAGTACACCTTTATTTGCCGCCGTAGCCGCAATAGAACGCGCATCCATCAACGCTACGGAAGATATCTGACCGCTTTGCAGTTTAGAGCCCTCCCTGTTCGGGAAGTTTCTTGTAGAATGACGAATACTGAATGCATTGTTTGCCGGTGTATCTCCTGCACCGAAGCACGGACCGCAGAATGCCGTCTTCATAACGGCTCCTGTTTCCAGAATTGCTGCCGCACAGCCGTTCTTAATCAACTCCATGTAAACAGGCATGGATGCCGGATATACGCTTAATGTAAAGCCATCCGAACCGATATAAGAACCTTTCAGAATATCGGCTGCCGCACAGATATTTTCAAATCCGCCTCCCGCACAGCCTGCGATAATACCCTGATCTACCATGAACTTACCGTTTACCACCTTATCCTGTAAGGAATAAGGTACGGCTCCGTCAAGGCTGACCTTCGCTTTCTCTTCTACATCATGCAGAATATCCGTAAGGTTGGCATTCAGTTCATCTATTGTATAAGTATTGCTTGGATGGAACGGCATTGCAATCATCGGTTTGATTGCAGATAAGTCTACTTCTATCATACCGTCATAATATGTTACCTCATCCGGAAGCAGTTCCTGATACTCTTCTTTTCTTCCATGAATATCATAAAACTCCCGGATCTTCTCATCTGTCGTCCAGATAGAAGACAGACAGGTCGTCTCCGTCGTCATAACATCGATGCCGATACGGAAGTCCGCGCTCAAGTTTTTCACGCCAGAACCAATAAATTCCATCACTTTATTCTTAACATATCCATTATGGAACACTGCGCCGATAATTGCAAGTGCTACATCTTGTGGTCCCACCCCCTTGGCGGGCGCACCTTTTAGATAAACGCCTACAACACCCGGCATATTAATGTCGTAAGTCTGGGAAAGAAGCTGTTTTACAAGTTCCGGACCGCCCTCTCCCATTGCCATTGTACCCAACGCACCATACCTCGTATGGGAATCGGAACCTAAAATCATCCTGCCGCCTCCGGCAAGCATTTCTCTTGCATACTGATGAATAACCGCCTGATGAGGAGGTACATAGACGCCGCCGTATCTCTTGGCGCATGTCAAACCAAACATATGGTCATCTTCATTGATAGTACCGCCTACGGCACATAAAGAATTATGACAGTTTGTCAACACATAAGGAATCGGGAATTTGGTAAGACCTGAAGCCCTTGCTGTCTGAATAATACCGACAAAAGTAATATCGTGAGATGTCAGTTTATCAAACTTGATTTTCAACTTTTCCATATTGCCGGAAGTATTGTGTTCCTTTAAGATACGGTAGGCAATCGTACCCTGTGCCGCCTGTTCTCTGGAAATATCTTTCCCTGTTTTGTTTTTGATTTGTGCGGAAGCATCCGCCTGTTCCGGTAGCAACTCCTCATTCCGAATCAGATATGCTCCGCCCTCCCATAATTTTATCATAACATTCCCTCCTGTAAAAAATCCCGGCAGAGCGTTCCGCCGGGAAATTTTTTATTATTATTTTTTCCTTTATTTCGGTAATGTAAATTTCGCAATCAACGAATCCAGTGATGCTGCCTGAGCAGCTAACTCCTGACTTGTTGCCGAAGACTCCTGCGCAACTGCCGCATTTGTCTGAATAACGTCTGAAATCT
>CAZKOR010000237.1:0-5922 GCA_964554405.1 uncultured Bacteroides sp.
CGAACGGCACGTACTGGTGGTGTGAGAGGGGAGATTTAATCTCCCCTACTCGATTGATGCCGAACGGTTTTAAATTGTAGTTGAAAAATCTGTATGTGCGGCATATAATATACTTAGCAAGACAGCCGATAAGGAAGATCAAGGCTTCCCGTTCCGGCGATATAACGTATCTAAATAGAGTCGCTTATCTTACCAGGACAGAGCGGCTCTACTTATTTTTCAAATTCAGAATTGCCACAATCAGCAGCGCCACAGTCAAAATCACTATGAATTCCTCGTATGTACTCATAAGCACCACACCTTTCCACAAGACTCGGAACGGGAGTGTAGCCGCCCTATCGGCTGCCCAGGTAAACATATTGTATTTTCAAGGTATTACATCTCGTAAATAAAAGAATATACAAGTCAGAAATTATACTGATTTCATAAACATATGAAAGTTTATAAAGCTGTGATAAAATAATCGCTTGCTGATGTGTTATATGATAAGATTGAGATATGGACACAATCGTGTCATTGCAAGGCGTTCTTTATGTGCTTATAACATATCATATTCGGCGGCTTTATTCAAGTCGATTGTGAAAAACGAAATACAATCAACAAACCAGAATTTATCGAGGTGATGTTAATGGTAAAAGCAGTAATATTTGACATGTATGAAACTCTTATAACTCTTTTCGAAAGTCCATTTTATTTTGGGACACAGATGGCATTTGATGCAGGCATTGAAGAAGAGAAATTTCAAGAGATATGGCGCGCAGCAGAAACAGATAGAACAATTGGAAAAATAACTTTAGAGGAGATTGTGGAAAAAATTCTCAAAACAAATGATTGTTATTCGGAAACTAAAATGAGTCTTCTTATAAATAAGCGTATTCGGAATAGAGAAGAGGCATTTGAGCATCTACATAAAGATATTATACCGATGTTAAGAGCGTTAAAGGAAAAAGGGGTACTAATTGGGTTAATAAGTAACTGTTTTTCAGAGGAAGCTATGATTATTAAAAAAAGCGCTTTGTATCCTTATTTTGATGCTGTATGTTTATCATTTGATGAAGGAATACAAAAACCAAATCCTGCTATATTCAAAAAGTGCTTAGAAAAGTTGAATGTACAAGCCGAACATTGCTTATATGTTGGAGATGGAGGAAGCAATGAATTGGAAGCTGCGGAAATGGTTGGTATGAAGGCGGCACAAGCCGTTTGGTATTTAAAAGAAAATACAATTCAGCCTTCAAAGAGAAAACCTGAATTTAGACAGCTTGAAACGCCGCTAGATATTTTAAACATTATTTGATGAATTGGAGTGCTGTTGGTGCGGGGCGTAACGTTGTGGTATAATCAGGTAAGAAAATGTGAGTTCGCAGGAGGAGATTATGACTGATTTTAGTATAAATGAAATGCTGGATATGCAAAAAAGACTTCAGGATAAATATAAAGATAAATGGGAAAAGATTTCTCCGGAATCCGGTAAACACAAGCTGCTTTGGATGATAGGCGAAATTGGTGAAGTGATTGATATTGTCAAAAAGCACGGAGATATAAAGGCATCTAATGATGCTGAATTAAGAAAAGATCTTGTCGAGGAAATGGCTGATGTCCTTATGTATTACAATGATGTTATGCTGTGTTATGGAATATCTGCTGATGAGTTGAAACAGGCATATACTGCAAAGTTTGAAAAGAATATGACACGTTGGTAATTCTCTGTCAATCATTATGGGGGGAGATTAGTGATGAAGAAAAAAGTTATTATCGTTTCAGGAATTGCAGGAACCTTCATTTTAGGACTGTGTGCAAAATTTATTGCTAATAACAGGGATGTACCTGTAATTGAAAATACTGCTGTGGAAGAAAGTGTAGATTCTGATGAATCAAATGAGCAGACCGAGCAAGAGGAGACAGAATCGGAAGAACCGAGGGAAACGGAAGAGGCACAACCGGAGCGTGTGAAGCCGGAAGGGATAGTGATAGAAGAAATACAGGAATTACTGGAGGCAGAGCAGCAGAATAAGATTACGATTCCCCAAAGAGTAGATTTCGTACAACCGGTAGTGAAGTTGGATGGTGAAGAAGGAGAACTGGTATATAATTGGAACTCTAAGAGTATCCGGGTTGATGTGGATACCTTTCTTTTGGTTAGTGACTGTTACTTTCCGGAAGAAAAGCTGCAACAGAAATTTTTCTTTTTGGCGGAAGCACCATATTTTGTACCTCATGAGGTTTTCAGGCAGGATTCCAAAATCTGGGATGAGGAGTCGCATCCGCCATATGATCTGGAAGAACGAGTAAGGTTTCCGCACCCTGCTGATGGAGGTTATGTCTATGAGCTGGATGGAAGATTGTATTTTTTGGACAAAGATTTTCAGGAAGCTTCTTTGCTCTATGATCTTCATCAGATTATGGGAGATTTGTATTCGTTTTCTCCCACTATAGATAGAACATGCGATGTAACAGAGGATGCTTCAAGGATGATTGCCTGCACGGATGAGGGTCTCTATGAATATGATTTGGAAAGCGGAGAGCGGGAACTGTTAGAGTCGGCTTACTTTGCCCATCATGAAATTATCCTTGCGGAAGGTGACTGCGCATGCGGACAGTGTGATTATAGATTTGACGGTCCTGTAAAGGTAGAATATGCACCTGATGAACAAAGCTATGCATTTTTGACGGGTACAGAGGAAACGGAATGGGGAGATATCACCGGAATCGTGCTGCGGTCAGGGGAAGGGGAAACTCTGTATCAAAAGGAGCCGGATCGTATGTATGATTTCAAGTGGGTGGAGTCAGAAGATGTAATCTATTTAGCTGCTTTTTATACAGAGCAGGATGAAGAAGGCATGGTAGACGTGGCTTGGTTGATGGACCGGGTGGATGTAAATACCGGAGAAGTGGTGACATTTGAAGTGCCGAAAGAGGTATTCTGGGGAGCAGGGTCTTGTTGTGCTGCCGGTTTTCTAGATGCAGACACACTTCTTTACTTCAATTATCATAAGCAGAAAGATGATAAGGGAGAAGAAAAAAACGATAAAGATATATTTGAGATTTACCGGCTTTCTTCCGGAGAACGACAGGATTTAGAGCCTGTGGGGGATGTGGATTGGGAAATAATGGTGATTGATGAGAACGGTTATGAGACCATTCCGCTAAGGTATCCGAAATGAGAAATTGTTGGGATTTACAAGATGAAAGAATATAATAATTGTATTTGACAAGGGAAGAAAAAAGACATGAAAAAGTATATCAAAGGAATCATTTTGAGTCTGTTTGTTATCATCTGCTCTGTAATTACCTTGGAGTGCAGCAGAGCAAAAGATGTATCTATGCAGCAGAACCGTTCAGAGGCAGAGGTTGAACCGGCTGCGGAAGCAGGAAACACAGATTCTAATGATAAAGCATACAATAACGAAGAATTTTTCTATGAACATACGGATGCACAAGACATCGACCGCCGTGAAGCGGACGAATATTGGGACATGCTTCTTGCAGACAATGTTTTTAAAGATGATACTATGGCGCTTACCGGACTTTTTGTTGATGATATGGATGATAATGGAGTAAATGATCTTCTGGTTATGATTATAGACTACGAAAACCTTGCAATTCATGGCGCCGGCTGTGTATGGTTTTATATGAATGAGGATGAACCCTACTGCTTCGATACGGAGGAAGCCTCTTATTATGGCGATTTTGATTTCTTTGCAAAAGACATTGACAATGATGAGAATGTGGAACTGGTGCTAAGCACATATGGTTGGGGCACCGGATTTCCGGATACTTATAAAGCAGTTTTCAAATACAAAGATCATGACCTGAAACGAATGGAACTTCCTTCTGATTATGACAGGGATGATGAATGTGGAATCCATATCAAAGTAAACCAGGGAGCGGACAAAAATCAATACAGTGCATATTGCTCCTATTTTGATGAAGAAATCTTTTTTGAAGCGGAGAATTGCGATCCGGACAAAGCTTATCCCGACGACACCTGCTACGGTACTGTAAGAGGCTTCTTTTATCCGGAGCCCATAGAGTATCAGGGAAAAAATGCTCTACAGGTAACAGAATATTTGGCAGGAGAAGGAGGCTGGACGCATTTAATCGCTACCGCAGAATTTATCATTTTGTGGGACGAGAATGGGAACAGTTATGTTGACAGTTGGTGGATTGAAACGGAGGAAAATACTTACAAGTAGAAAAATTTGAAGAAATATAATTAGATTGGAGTTTTGTCATGCAAAATGTTTTATTTGGAACGCCATCTGATATAGAGGCATGGATGGACTTGGTGAATCAAGTCAGTTGGAATTTTCCAGGATTAGAAACACAAGAAAAAATAGAAGAACATAAAGAAACAGTTCTGCGGTTTATGAGCAAAAAGCAGGCATTATGTATCAAAGATAAAAGCGAAATCGTAGGTGTGATGCTGTTTTCAAGGAAACATAATATGATTTGCTGTTTAGCAGTTTCGCCGCAATATAGGCGATGCGGAATTGCGTCAAAACTTCTTGAGAAAGCACTGAACGAATTAAATCCCAATATGGATATTTCTGTTTCAACATTTCGTGAAGACGATGAGAAAGGGATTGCGCCAAGAGCCTTATATAAGAAGTTTGGTTTTGTAGAGGATGAATTGATTGAAGAATTTGGATATCCGAATCAGAAGTTTATTAAAAGGGGGAAACTATCACGGAAGGGAAATTAAGAAATATGACCTCTGTTTATTTGTTGAGGGGAGAAAAGGTGCTTCTCCTTTATAGACAGGGCGGCAGAGTTGTAAATAATGTTTGGACAGGTTCGGCAGGCGGTCATTTTGAAAATTATGAATTAAATGATGCAAGGGCCTGTGTACAGCGAGAATTGTATGAAGAGCTGGGTTTGGGAGCTGAGGATATTGAAGACTTGGCACTACGCTATGTTACTTTGAGAAGAATAAAGGGAGAAATCAGGCAGAATTATTATTTCTTTGCGAATATGAAAGAGCATGTAAATGATAATCTGGTTTCTAGTGAGGGGATATGTAAATGGTTTTCACTGGATGATATGCTTTCATTGGAAATGCCGTTTACAGCAAAATTTGTTATGGATCATTTCTATACCATCGGACGATATACAGATAAAATATATGCCGGCATTGCAAATGCCGACAAGGTAGATTTTTTGGATTTGCCGGAATCGTGACAATTTAAACCGAAAAATTATATTATTTAGGAGTGTAAGTTAGTGAATAATCGTATAATTACCGATATAACAAACTTTATATTCGTGTCTGATGAACCCGAAAAAGTTGATGCCATTTTTTTGCCCGGCGGCTCTTATCCTGAACAACCCGAATATGCAGCTGAATTGTATCATCAGGGCTATGCAAAATGGCTTATACCCTCTGGTGGAATCAGCGTAAAAGCAGATAAATGGAACGGAGTTCGCTCAAAGGCGGATATATACAACGGCAATTATCAATCCGACTGTGAATTTTTTACTGATGTACTCCTGAAAAATGGTGTGTCAGCCTCGGCAATTATTGGAGAAGATAAATCCGGTCATACCCGTGATAACGCTTTCCTCTCACGAAAAGTCGTTGATGAAAGAGGTGTTGATATAAAAACAGCGCTGATCGTCTGTAAAGCGTTTCACGCCCGACGGTGTCTGATGCTATACCAAATGGCTTTTCCTAATGTAGACATAAAAGTGTGCCCCGTGCATTGCTATAACATCACAAAAGATAATTGGTATAAAAGCGAAACAGGAATAGACCGTGTTCTTGGTGAATTGGCTCGGTGTGGCAATCAATTTGTTGGAGATATTAAGCAATATCTTGTCGGATGAGTATGAATTGTATGAGAAGATAACAAATATGAGGTGTGCTGTGAAATATAAAATTGCCCGGATTACCATTATTGGTATGATATGCATAATCATTAT
>CAZKOR010000238.1:0-5893 GCA_964554405.1 uncultured Bacteroides sp.
AATTGACGAGAAAGCGTGCTGCCTGCGCTATGCCGATTGCAGGAAGCTATCGGGGTATCGACTTTGCACTCAGTAATATGACTAATTCCCATATCAATAAAGTTGCTGTATTTACCCAGTATAATGCAGGCAGCTTAAATGAGCACTTAAGTTCATCCAAGTGGTGGGATTTTGGACGTAAGCAAGGCGGACTGTTTGTTTTTACACCTGCAACAACGGCGGAAAGTAATGCATGGTACCGTGGTACGGCGGATGCAATTGCTCAGAATCTTGCTTTTTTGAAAAACAGTCATGAACCTTATGTTGTCATTTCTTCCGGTGACTGCGTATATAAGATGGATTATAATAAAGTGCTGGAGTATCACATTGAGAAAAAGGCTGATATTACGGTAGTATGTAAAGAGATGGGCACGGAGACTAATATAGAACGGTTCGGTACGGTTAAAATGAATGAGGAAAGCCGTATTGAGGAGTTTGAAGAGAAACCGGTAGTTGCAAAGTCCAGTACGGTTTCCTGCGGAGTCTATATTGTCAGAAGACGTCAGTTGATTGAAATGATTGAGAAGTGTGCCGAAGAAGACCGCTATGATTTTGTAAAAGATATTTTGATTCGTTATAAAGATATTAAAAGAATTTTTGGTTATAAAATTAAAGAATACTGGAGTAATATTACAACAGTGGAAGATTATTTTAGAACCAATATGGATTTTCTGCAGCCGGATATCAGGAATTATTTCTTCAGGCAGTATCCGGATATATACTCTAAAGTAGATGATAATCCGCCGGCTAAATATAATGTAGGCGCAAAAATAAGAAACAGTCTGATTTCAAGTGGCTGTATTGTAAACGGTACCGTAGAGGATTCCGTTATCTTTAAAAAGACCTACATCGGCAATAACTGCTATATTAAGAATTCCATTATTTTGAACGATGTTTATATTGGAGATAATACGCATATTGAGAATTGTATCGTGGAAAGCCGGGGAACAATTCGTGCTAATTCATATTACAGAGGAGAAAATGGAATAGAAATTGTTGTAGAACATAATGACAGATATGTTATTTAATGTTATTGTATCCAGAGTAGGTCTGGCAGATTGAATGGATAATGATGTTGTTGATTACAAGCTGCGTGGCTTGATAAGTATGACTTGTGTGGAAAAGCTTGTGAAAGCCGACGGGAACCTGTTCGGTATCATATGATAAGGAGGCTGAGCTTCATGAGAATTACTGATGTCCGCGTGCGTAAAATGACTCAAGACAGCAAGATGAAAGCAATCGTCTCAATTACCATTGACGACGAATTTGTAGTGCATGACATTAAAGTAATTGAAGGCGAAAAAGGGCTTTTTATTGCTATGCCAAGTAAGAAAGCGACCGATGGTGAATATCGTGATATTGCACATCCGATTAATTCAGCAACCAGGGAACGTATTCAGAGTATCATTTTGGATAGCTATGAGAAAGCGCTTTTAGAACCGAATGACGAATAATGGATTGAGTGAATGTCAAAAAAGGATGCCCAGGCATCCTTTTTTGTTGCATTCTTTTGGAAAAATGACTTGTGATAACATCGGGATATTGATAGAATGAATAGGGTGAAAAGGAGTTCAAACTATGTACATTATTGCAGGCTTAGGGAATCCGGGCGGAAAATATGAAAATACAAGACATAATATAGGATTTATGGTGATTGATGCAGCCGCTGAAAAATATCATATTTCAGTGACGGAAAAAAAGCATAAAGCATTAATCGGTAAGGGTATCATTGGCGGTGAAAAAGTAATTCTGGTAAAACCGCAGACTTTTATGAATCTCAGTGGTGAAAGTATCAGGGAAGTCATAGACTATTATAAAATAGAAGAAAAAACGGAACTTATCGTTATTTCCGATGATATCAGTCTGGATGTGGGGACGCTCCGCATTCGGAAAAAGGGCAGTGCAGGCGGACATAACGGACTGAAAAATATTATTCTTCATTTGGGACATGATGAGTTTAGGCGGATAAAAATCGGCGTGGGAGAAAAGCCTGCCGAATATGATTTAGTAGATTATGTATTAGGGCATTTCGGAAAAGAAGATAGTGAATTAATAGAAGAAAGTGTCAAAAGGGCAGCAGAGGCAATCGAAAAAATAATAACAGACGGACCTGATGCGGCAATGAATCAATTTAATAAAAAAACTGAGAAAGGAGCAGAACGATAAAGATGAGGGCATTACTGGCGCCCCTGCAGGAATTGGGAGAATATGATGAAATAAAAAAAATGCTTGGAAAAGACAGTGCGGCTGTTGCATTAAGCGGTTGCGTTGATTCTGAAAAGCTGCATATGGTTTATGGTCTTAGCGATGGTTTTCGATACAAAATCATCGTTACTTTTGATGAATTAAAAGCAAAGGAACTGTATGAAGATTATAAATTTTATGATAGAAATGTAATGATTTATCCGGCTAAGGATTTGATATTTTTTCAGGCGGATATTCATGGCAATCAGTTAATCATGCAGCGTATGAAAGTATTGCGCAGACTGATGGAAAAACGGCCTGTTACCATCATTACAACTTTTGACGCACTGATGGCGCCGCAGGTTCCGTTATCCGTACAGCAGCAGAATGTCATTTCTATTAATAAAACAAACAGTATTGACGAAAACAGTCTTGCCATGCAGCTGACATCGTTAGGATATGAAAAAAACTATCAGGTGGAAGTACCCGGACAGTTCAGTATCCGGGGCGGTATTATTGATATTTTTGATTTGACGGAGGAAAATCCTTATCGTATCGAATTATGGGGAGAAGATGTAGAATCTATTCGAAGCTTTGATGTGCTGAGCCAGCGTTCGATTGAAAAGCTGGAGTCTGTGTCCATATATCCGGCAACGGAAATTGCACTGAATGAAGAGGAATTGCGCGCGGGTATTAAGCTCATTGAAAAAGAGGGAAAAGAGTATGAAGCCAAACTGCGCTCCGAGATGAAAACAGAGGAAGCGCACCGCATTCATAAACAAATAGAAGAGTTAAGAGAGCAGCTTCTGGAACTGGGATTTTCTTTTAATGCGGTAAATTTAGAAAGCTATATCCGCTATTTTTATTCGGAACTGTCTACTTTTTTGGAATTTTTTCCACGGGAGCAAAGCTGCATTTTCGTGGATGAACCAATCCGTGTCAGCGAATATGCAGGCGCGGTGGAATTTGAATTTCGGGAAAGTATGATGCACCGTGTAGAAAAAGGATATATTTTACCGGGGCAGATGGATGTTTTATTTAGAAGTGAAGAAGTTGCTGCAAAACTCGCTGACAGAAGAGTGGTTGCCCTGTCCATGATGGATGGCAAGAATCCGTTGTTTAAAACAGAACGGAAATTTGATGTTCAGGCAAGAAGTTTGCCATCTTATAATAATAGTTTCGATGCGTTGGTGAAAGACTTATTAAGATATAAGAAGAAGGGGTATCGGGTGCTGCTGTTGTCGGGATCCAGAACAAGGGCAAAGAGACTGGCAGAAGATTTGAGAGAGCAGGGGCTTGCCTCTTTTTACAGTGAAGATCCGGAAAGAGAAGTACAGCCGGGAGAAGTGATGACTTATTATGGCAGGGTATTGAAAGGATTTGAATATCCGCTTCTTAAATTTATTGTCATTTCGGAAAGTGATATTTTCGGTGTTCAAAAGAAAAAAAAGAAGAAGAAAAAAATTTATGAAGGACAGAAAATAAATGATTTTTCGGAACTGAAAGTCGGTGACTACGTAGTGCATGAATCGCATGGACTGGGTATTTACCGCGGTATTGAAAAAGTGGAAGTAGAGAAAGTCACCAAAGACTATATTAAAATAGAGTATCGGGATGGCGGTAATCTTTATATTCTTGCCACCGGTTTGGATGTTATTCAAAAATATGCTTCTGCGGATGCCGGAACGCCCAAGTTAAATAAATTAGGAACACAGGAATGGAATAAGACAAAAACCAAAGTGCGGAGCGCTGTCAATGAAATCGCGCAGGACTTAGTGGAACTGTATGCGCACAGACAACAAAAAAGCGGTTACAGGTATGGGGAAGATACTGTCTGGCAGAGGGAATTTGAGGAAATGTTTCCTTATGAGGAAACGGAGGATCAGTTGAATGCCATTGCCGATACGAAGGCGGATATGGAAAGCAGCAAGATAATGGACCGCCTGATTTGCGGAGACGTCGGTTACGGAAAGACGGAAATTGCCATTCGTGCAGCATTTAAAGCGGTACAGGAGGGAAAACAGGTAGTTTATCTTGTGCCGACAACGATTCTGGCACAGCAGCACTATAATACCTTTATACAGCGTATGAAAGAATTTCCGGTACGCATTGAACTGCTTTCCCGTTTTCGTACTGCTGCGGAGCAGAAAAAGACAGTGGAAGAAATGCGTAAGGGTATGGTGGATATTGTTATCGGTACGCACAGGGTACTTTCGGATGATGTTGTTTTCAAGGATTTAGGCTTACTTATTATAGATGAAGAGCAGCGTTTCGGCGTGACTCATAAAGAAAAAATCAAGAAGATGAAAGAGGATGTGGACGTCTTAACGCTTACGGCAACACCGATTCCCAGAACGCTTCATATGAGCCTTATCGGCATTCGTGATATGAGCGTGCTGGAGGAGGGACCGAATGACAGGCTGCCGATACAAACCTTTGTCTGTGAATACAATGAAGAACTGGTGCGGGAAGCGATTGTCAGAGAACTTGCCAGAAAAGGACAGGTATATTATGTCTATAACAGAGTCGCACATATTGCGGATATCGCGGCGTCTATTCAAAATCTGGTTCCGGAGGCGACCGTGGCTTTTGCGCACGGACAGATGAAAGAAAGAGAACTGGAACGTATCATGTATGATTTTATAGCCGGAGAAATCGATATTCTGGTATCTACCACAATTATCGAAACCGGATTGGATATCACCAATGTGAACACTATGATTATTCATGATTCTGACAATATGGGCCTTTCACAGCTTTATCAGCTGCGCGGCAGGGTAGGACGTTCCAATCGGACAGCATATGCTTTTCTTATGTATAAAAGAGATAAGATGTTAAAGGAAGTAGCGGAGAAACGTTTAGAGGCAATTCGTGAATTTACTGATTTGGGAAGCGGCTTTAAGATTGCCATGCGTGATTTGGAAATCCGTGGAGCGGGAAATATTCTCGGTGCAAGGCAGCACGGACATATGCAGGCGGTAGGATATGATTTGTATTGCAAAATGCTGAACGAAGCAGTAAAAAATATAAAGGGAATTGATGTTATAGAAGACTTCAATACAACGATTGATTTGGACGTGGATGCTTATATTCCACCCTCCTATATCGTGAATGAAATACAGAAGCTGGATATTTACAAACGGATTGCCGGTATTGAAAATGACAGAGAATGTGATGACATGAAGGAAGAACTGCTTGACCGTTTCGGCGAAATCCCGAAATCTGTTGATAATCTGCTTCGGATTGCGCTTATCAGAGTAAATGCGCACAGGCTTTTTATGCCGGAAGTGAAAGGGAAAAACGAACTGCTTCAATTCCAGTTCCGTACGGATGCGGCGATAGCGGTAGAGAATATTCCGCTGTTGGTGCAAAAGTATGATGGAAAACTGGTATTTGATCCGAAAGAACCTGCTTTTCGATATCGTTACAGAAAATGTGATTTGGTGGAAAAAAATGAAGAGATGCTTTTGTCTCTGACGGAACAGATATTATGTGATATGGAGGAATTGCTTTTAGAAAAATAGAACAGAACAACCGTTCGCAAAAGACCGTTTTATCGGACTGTATAAATGCTATTCTGTTTTCAGAACAGAAAAAACAGATTCTGAAAGGAGATAGCATTTATGAAAGGATATGCGGTAGAGAGTGGTTATATGGGATATGTAGACGG
>CAZKOR010000239.1:0-5887 GCA_964554405.1 uncultured Bacteroides sp.
ACAGCGGAAGTGAACTGCGAAGACTGGTTGCACAGGGCGGAGTTCGCAAAAACGGCGTCCCTGTCACCGGTATGGAAGATTCCATTGAGAACGGTGACGTACTCCGCATTGGCAAAAAGAAATTCGTGAAACTGATATTAATTTAGTTATATTAGAAATTAAGTGAATTCACCATTTCACTTTATGGAACAAGTTATCCAATAGCGTTTCAGGTTTGCCATATAGTTTTGATCGTCATATATGGTTTTTTCAAAGATACCACCACAGCTTTCAATGGTTCTGGCACTGGCGATATTTTCTTCCAGGCAGGTGACCAGAACCTTTTGTAAGCCTTTTTCCCGACAGATATCCAGACTGCTGCGAAGCATTTCCTTGGCATATCCTTTTCGTCGTTCCGAAGGCCGGACACAATAACCGATATGTCCTCCAAAGTCTGTAAGATATCCCGTCAATTCTAACCGGATCTGAAGCAGCCCAAGCAACCGTCCGTTTTCTGATTGAAATAACCCATACTGTAGACAATGCAGACCCTGAGGATTTTCACCGTTTTCCATCTGTTGATTGTAGAGAAGCCATTCCTCAGCGCTGCTGCGAACCAATGTGCCAGTGCCGTCCATTCCGCTCTTATGTTCCTGAAATTCCGCTTTGAAAGCCGAGATTTCAGCTATATCACCGGCATTTGGTTTTCGGAATTCTGTTGCAGGTGAGTTGTTCATAATAATGTCCATAGTGTTTTCTCCTGAATGTAATATATGTCGCTTATTATAATTATCGCATATGATTTTTATGTTGTAAACTATGGGATAATGCTTACCGTATTGCTTACGGGCTGTGGAGACGATGTACAAACCGGGGCGGCAGTTGTAATAGATTTAGTTTCTTCAGAAAGTGTAAACATGTAAGAATGTCATTCGTGCAAGTAGGAATAGCATTCGTGCACAAATATGCTTTCAAACGGAAAATATGATATAATACCGACAGAAAAACAATATAGAGTTGCAGAAAACGGGACGGAGGTTTGGAATCACCTTGAAAACGAATCAGAATGCCGGTTATTTCAAAAATAATTTCTATATCTTCAAGTTGCTCTGGAACATGAAGAAAGGCCGTGTGGCAGGGGAATATTTCTATAGCGCACTGCGCTATATATATTGGATTTTTTACGATATCCTGTTTTTACGATATCTTGTGGAATCGCTGGAAAAAGAGAGAAGCTTTGAGCAGATTATGACGTTTATTCTGCTCACCATGTTGGGCTTTGCCATTCCCAACCTTTTGAGTGCATGGTATGAGCATGTTTACAGGCCAAAGACGGATGCGGATATTTTTGAGTCGGTAAATGCCCTGCTGTTTGAAAAGGCTACCCATGTAGAACTGGAATGTTATGAAAATACCGAGTTTTACAACCGCTTTACGCTGGCGATGAAGGACTGTGAGCGGCGTTTTGCACAAATCATTGAAAATCAGAGCATCATTCTCACCAGCACAGTTGCCAGTATCTTTGCGTTGTACTATATGTTTCAGATTGACCATTTTGTAATCATTTTCATCGCAGGCCCATTGATTGGAAACTTTGTGTTCGGAAAGATAATCAACGAAGTAAATTTCCGAATGAATAAGGAAAGCGTCCCCTATGTCCGAAAGATGGACTATGTGAACCGGACGCTTTATCTGGCTGATTATGCAAAGGAATTCCGCATGTCCGAAGTGTTTCTTGTACTGAAAAAAATCTATGAGGAAGGCTTTCAGGGGGTAATGGACAAAATCAGGGAATATCGGAAGAAAAAGGTACTCATGGTATTTTTACGAAATTTCTTCACCTTTGTTGTAATCTTTCAGGGAGTTATCTTTTATTCCCTCTATCGGGTCATGGTGACGCATTCCATGAACTTAAGCGGTTTTACCGTGCTTTTTTCGGCCATGACTGCCGTGTCCTGGATGGTGATACAATCCTCCAACTCCATTATCAAGAGCTATGAGGACAGTCTTTATATTGCAAACTTAAGAGAATTTCTTGAATATGAGCCCGTAATGGACGAGAGACAGAAGGGTATTCTGCCAAAAGTCTGCGAGGAAACTGCCGCGGATGAAAAGGCGTTGGTTTTTCAGAATGTGAGCTTTACCTACTTTGGACAGGAAAAGCCTGTGCTCCGTAATATCAACATGACAATCCACAAAAATGAAAAGATAGCAATAGTAGGTCATAACGGCGCGGGAAAGACAACCTTGACGAAGCTTCTCATGCGTTTGTATGACGTGTCGGAGGGCGAGATACTTTACTATGGCAGAGATATCAGGGAGTTGGATTTGCCGCAGTACAGGAAATTATACGGCACTGCCTTTCAGGACTATCAGGTATTTGCCCTGACGGTAGCTGAGAATGTTCTGATGCGCAGGCCTGATGGTGAAGAAGACTACCAAAAGGTGAGAGAGTGCCTGACCCGGACGGGCATCTATGAGAAGGTCTGCTCTCTGCCCCACGGTATGGATACGATATTGACAAAAGAATTTGCTGAGGACGGCGCCGTTCTTTCCGGCGGAGAGCTGCAAAAGATTGCGGTGGCGAGAGCCTTTGCAAAGGACTATCAGATAGCCATATTTGACGAGCCTTCCAGTGCGCTGGACCCAGTGGCGGAATACAGGATGTACGAGAATATCTTGCAGGAATGTGAGGATAAGACGGTTCTCTTTATTTCGCACAGGCTTTCCACGGCGGTGCTGGCAGACAGAATCTACATGTTTGAGAACGGTGAGATTGTGGAGCAGGGCAGTCATGAAATGCTGATGCGGCTAAACGGTAAATATGCAGATATGTTCCAAAAGCAGGCGCAGAGTTATGTGGGGGGTATGGACTATGAGCAAGAGGAATAAGGAATCGAAAACCCGGAAAAAAATCGGACTCCTCAGGTGTTATCAGAATATTTTCTTCATGCTGGGTATCGTAGTGCGCCATACACCGGTATATTTTGTGAATTTCTGTCTCTTCCAGATTTATTGTGCGGTACAGGTGTTCTTTGAGTTTACCTATACCTTAAAGGTTCTTCTGGACCTTATTACAAAGGGCGCAGAATACAGAACTGCGGTAGAATATCTGCTCCTGATGCTTGCGTTGGTTCTGATTAAGCTGGTGTGGGCGGCATGGATAGAGAATGTCACTACGCCCCGGGCGCAGGAGATTCTGCATAAGAAGCTGCGCATGCAATTATATCAAAAGGCTGTGGAGCTGGATTTGGAGCAGTACGACAATCCGGAGTATTATAATGAATTTGTTTGGAGCATCAATGAGGCGGCGGCGCGAATGGATGCGATTCTGCAGGATTTTGGCAAAACCCTTGGACAGATTACGCGCATTCTGGCAAACGGAGTGTTCTTTTTGACGCTGGACGCTTTCGGGATTGTGTTCATTCTTGCGAGCCTTGGAGTGACGGCTTTGACACAATCCTATATCGGCAGAGTGCAGTTTGCCAGGGATGCCAAGCTGAAGCCCCTGGAGAGAAAAAGAAGCTATTTCAACCGGATTTTTTATCTGAACGACTATGCCAAGGAAATACGCTTAAACCCTGTGGCAGAACAATTGAAGGAAGAATTCTCCGAGACCAACGGCCGGGTCTATCCCATCGTGAAAAAATACGGGAAAAGGAACGCTCTGGCAGGCTTTCTGGGAGATTTCGGCGCTAATGATATTCTGATTAACACGGTATATCTGGGGTATCTGGTGTATCAGACGGTGGCCAGAAAACTTCTCAGCTATGGAAGCGCCATGGCGTTATTTGGCGCCTCATCTTCTTTCAAGAACGCCCTCGGGAATCTGGCGATGATGATTCCGAAGTTTGAGCAGCACGGTCTCTATGTAGAGAAAATCCGTACTTTTCTTGCCAATGAAAGCAATATGCCTGACGGAGAGAGCCGGCCGGAAGAAAATTTCCGTGAACTTACCGTGGAAAATGTCTCCTTTGCGTACGGGAATGATGCGGATACGCTCCATGACATCAGTTTGTCAATCAAAGCAGGGGAAAAGATTGCCATCGTGGGTTACAACGGCGCCGGCAAATCCACTTTGATTAAACTTCTGCTGCGGCTTTATGATGTAAGGCAGGGAGCAATCCGCCTGAACGGACGCGATATCAGGGAGTACGGAAAAAAGAGTTACCGCGCCTTGTTTGCCGCTGTTTTTCAGGACTACAAGATTTTTGCATCCGACATTGCAGACAATGTGAAAATGGATGTGGCGCAGGAGACGGACAGAGAGAGAATCGAGAGCGCTTTGTCACGAAGCGGTTTTTCAGAGCGTCTTGAAACGCTTACGGAGGGTATCTATACGCCGCTTACCAGAGAGTTTGACGAACGGGGAATCAATCTTTCAGGAGGAGAAGCCCAGAAAGTAACTATAGCCAGAACCTTTTATAAATACTGTCCTGTCATCATACTGGATGAACCGTCCAGTGCACTCGATCCTATCAGTGAGTACCAGTTGAACCAGACAATGATGGAAGCGGCAAAGGACAAGGCGGTAATCTACATCTCCCACAGACTTTCCAGTACGGTCATGGCTGACCGCATTTATATGCTGGAGCAGGGTAGGATTATTGAGACGGGAAGCCACAAGGAGTTGATGGAACTGGACGGAAAATATGCGCAGATGTTCAAAATGCAGGCTGAAAAATACATGAATATATCTGCGGCGCTCTCCGTTCGAACACAGCCATGACCGTGGCAATCTCATTGGCATTGATATTTTCCCGGTCTTCGGCATATAGGGCGATAAAGAACCGCAGCAGGTGTGTCTTGACCATACCGTCGCGCAGGTGCTTTGAAAAACTGTAATCCTCATAGATATCAAGGAAGTTGGTCAGCAGATAATATTCGTAATACCGATTTAAAATAATTTTTAAATCAGGTATTTTACCATAAAGATTTTCTTGCAGGGCGGCAAGTTTTTTGTCGGCAGCGCCGGGATTTCTTCTGTCCTGGCGGCCGAATTTCCGGATATATTTTCGGCACAATTGATATAAAAGCGGCGATACGGTACGAAGTCTTGGGTGATAAAAGCCGTTAAAAAGCCAATTGTCTATTCTTTCACAGGTCATCAGGTAATGCTCCCTGGATTCGTAGTCCTGCGGGCTGGGGAGCGGCGTTTGGCAAAGACAGGCGTTTTGTGAATCCTTTCCGTAATCTAATATCGCCATGCTGTCAAAAGAGAGACCGTCTTCCAACATCTTAATCAATTCATCTCTTGCTTTTAACAGATAATCCAAGAATTCCCTGTCATCATTTGTGGTGGTTACTTCATAGCTGACATCGCCTTCTGTCACTGTAAATTCAAATGGTCTTCCTTCTATAGCGGATGACAGAAAAAGCCGTGCGGCTTCAGGACATGATAAGTACAGCGTTTCTTCGCAGAAAAAATCCAGGTTGTACAGTTGTCTGGGAAACTGGATACATACCGCGGGCATGTAAGATTCGCCATGTTTTTTCTGTATGCCGCATAGATGGTCCGTTCCCCAGAATGGGCAGCCCCGGAAAGTGTTCCGAAAAGTGGTCATATCCCGTTTTTTCACGATAGCGCAGCGCAGCAGCAGACCCAAAAGTCCTTTTTCGTTTCGGTATTTAGCGTACATATCAGAGTCAATGGGAATATCCCAGGCGTTGCTGCAGCAGCTTGCCGGACAGTCTTGTGCGATGCATTTGAATTCATTGAAAATGGAAATACGCTTTATCTCCATAGGGTTTGCTCCTTTGATGAACTGACTGGAAATAGCTTTTCATTTCAGTAAAGATAAACATTCCTGTAGTAAATGCGACACTTGACGGTCTATAGCAAATAATTCTTGAAATAAGGATTTGAGCTCTGCTCTGGTAGATGATTTATCCAACAATTCATTAATGT
>CAZKOR010000240.1:0-5882 GCA_964554405.1 uncultured Bacteroides sp.
GAGGTGGTGCGGATGAAATTTGATTTCAAAGATTTGATGTCTTTCGGAATGTTCATTCTTGCATTGCTGACCTTAATCGTTTTGATAAGTCAGTAGCGTTTTTTCTATATTTTAAGATAGAAAAACCACCCTTGTATACTTGACCTGTAGCGAGGGTGGAGTTTCTATCTTTTGCCAGTTGGTCAACCACCTTGTGGGCGGTTGTTCCCTTTTATGTCTATAATATAACATATCTGGCTGTTTTATTCAATCAGATTTTTAATGATTTATTTACATCCAATTGACGCATTTTTGTTGTTACACTTTTGTTACACTCAGTGAGGGAAAGTGGCGCAAACTCCTTTCTTTACTGGGTTTTTACGCGTATTTGAGGTTAGCTTCGAATCCTCTAACGCACGTCTTTATGTGTGTTTTAACACGGTCTTCGGTGGAAGCGGAAATGTTGGTAAATACAGCGTTTCTGCTCTTTTTATGCGTGGATTTGAAACTCCTTTTTCTTTTTTCAAGCTGCTATTGATGTGAAATATAACACTATGCTATAATCAGGTAGACTAAATTGAATTTATGGGGGCTTTATAATGAAAAATATTGTACTAATAATCGTAGGATTGATTTTTCTTATATTTGTTGCAATATGTCCGTTTCCAACGATATTAGGAGTTCCCGGAGTAGTATGGAGAATTATAATTGCTTTATTCGCTTGCTGTTTACTTGCTTTAGGTATTTATAAATTTGTTCATAAAAATAATTCCAGTTTGTAGAATTGAAAAATATAAACAGATAATTGTTTTATTGATATAAAGTGTGCCATAAATAGTTGTCGGATGATAAGATATATGGTAATATTGATGTACGGGAACAATCGTGTCACTGCAAGGTGTTGACCTCTCATTACAAAAGATGGGAGGTGGTGCGGATGAAATTTGATTTCAAAGATTTGATGTCTTTCGGAATGTTCACTCTTGCATCGCTGACCTTAATCGTTTTGATAAGTCAGTAGCGTTTTTCTAATCCTAAAGATAGAAAGACCACCCTTGTATACTTTGGCTAGTTGTGCAGGGTGGAGTTTCTATCTTATACAATGGTCAACCCCTTGTGGGCGGTTGTTCCTTTTATGTTTATAATATAACATATCTGGCTGTTTTATTCAATCAGATTTTTAATGATTTATTTACATCCAATTGACGCATTTTTGTTGTTACACTTTTGTTACACTCAGTGAGGGAAAGTGGCGCAAACTCCTTTCTTTACTGGGTTTTTACGCGTATTTGAGGTTAGCTTCGAATCCTCTAACGCACGTTTTTAGGTGCGTTTTAGCACGTTTTATGTGCGGTTTATCACGGTCTTCGGTGGAAGCGGAAATGCTGATAAATACGGCGTTTCCGCTTTTTTCATGCGTGAATTTGAAACTCCTCAAACAGTTTTCTCTGGTATTCCATATCCTGTGCTGCCCGGATGATATCTTCCGTACGGTTCTGCTCTGCAAGCAGCTGATTTAGGCGATTGACCTCCTGCTTTCCTTCCCGTCTGCCCTCTTCTTTTATATCGAAATCATGCAGAAGTTCTTTCATATACTCTCGTCTCCATTTCTCATTCTTTTTCGCACATTCCACTTCATGGTCGAGCCGTTTTGTGAATGTATTCTCCGGCTGATTGGTTTCTATATACTGTAAGAGTTCACGAAGTTCTTCCGGCGCATCCTTTAAATTCCCTTTTGTATTGAAGAAAATCCTCGTTGTTCCGTCTTCTAAGGCATACGATGTATCTTCCTGACATAAAGCACGGAATGTATACTGGTATTTTCCTTTTCCAAACGGATCAAAAGTACAGATAAAAATAACATAGCTTGTGTTTAACGCCGTATAGGGAAACCCCTTTTCTATCAGGTTCAAATCTATCATGCCCTGATAGTAACGGCTTCGTTTCGGTAACTGGCGGATGTTCTCATCATCATCTTTCTGCTGCATTTCCGCATTATAGACAGAACGTTCGTCATCCTCCACGTAGACATCCAACCGCACACTTTTTCCCTGATAGGTGATGTTAATTGCTTTCTGCGTTTCGGGATAATCAATATCCTCAATCTGAATCCCTAAGAGGATTTCCAGTGTTTTCTTACAGATTGTCTTGTTGCGCATAACCTTACCGAACATAAAGTCATCCCGTAATTTAAGTTCTTCAAATTTCTTCTGACTCATTTTTGAATCTCCCTTCTTTTGTTTTCCGCAGGAGATTCCACCCTTGAAAGTGCACTAGCACGCAATTTTTTATCTTCGGAAATCCCTGCTTTAATTTGTTGCGGATAAAAGCATAGATTTCTTTGATAAAAAGAGTTGATGTTAGAATAACTCAATAGAAAATAGAACTTATGCTTTGCCATCACTATAACAGCAAAACGAAATTATGTCAAGTAAGGATTGTAAAAAGATGAATTTCTCATTCTAGCTTTACTCAGCCAGACGTTAATGATAGTATTTAAGTAAATTATCAATTGACTGTTATAAATCGGGAGAAACACTAACATGGATATGATGAAATATTGCTTCAAGCGGCTGGATGAAAGTGCTGCTGCCATTATCAAAGAGTTATTTTTTGCTGTTTTTACGGCCAAGCCTTGGAACGATGATTGGTCCAATGAAAATCAATTGGATTTATACATCCATGATTTAATCGGTCAAAATAACTCTCTGACTTTCGGATTATTCGAAGGGGCGGAGTTAATCGGTATATCTATGGGGCATATAAAACACTGGTATACCGGTACGGAATACTATATTGATGAATTATGCATCAGTATCTCAAAACAGGGAAAAGGTGTGGGCACACTATTTGTAAACAAGATAGAGAAAGCTTGCAAAGAATTAGGGCTGACCCATATTTTCCTACTAACGGAAAACAATGTGCCGGCATTTACATTTTATAAAAAACAGCAATTTTACGAATTGAAAAATAGCGTTGCATTTGCAAAAGAGTTATAATAAAAAAGCGCCGCTTGGCAACGACGCTTTTGTATCATTCTACCGGAATCCATACTTCTGACCCGCCTTGTTGTATCCGGATTACTGCTATTTCCTCCACCTGAATTGGAGCCGCAAAAAGCCGATAACAGTAAAACGCTCTCCCTGCCTCTGTCGTCTCTCCATTGCCGGAAGTACCTCCGGTAGCAGACAATTCTACAGTGCTTCCGTCTTTTAACACGACAGCCCCTAACGCGGGCATGACTGCCGTACTCTCCCGGATACCTGAGAAGTAAATGGATATAGAAGAAACTGTCATTTCTTCCACAGATAATCCAAGCTGTTCAAACGTCTCTTCCTGTTCTTCAGGAATTGCTAAGCAACGCTGCTCTAAGGCATTTTCAAGCGTAAACTCCGTAAGGACTTCATCAGGGTTTCCCGGCTGCTTAGCCCTTTGTACCACCTGAATCACATCTCCACTGCTAAAGGTCTTATCCTGCTCCACGGTAAGCAAAAGGCTTCCTGTTATAACCCCGTCCTCTTCTACTTCCGGGTTTAGAACCATCACGTAACCTGTTATCCCGCATGTCCGTTCAGAGTCCTGCGAAATACCATACCATAAATCTGCACAGTCCTGCCGATATCCTGCCAGTAATCCCGAATTCCACATAGTTGATTCCTCGAATGTATATCCTGCCGTTATTTCCTCATATCCTGCAATATCAGAATTCATAGTATATCGGAACGGAACAAACAGGTAATTTTCATCATATAATGCTGCTTCCAGCCGGAAAGTACCGTTTTCCCTCTCAACTTCGTTATCTAATGCAGCTCCGTACTGTGCATAAATATTCTGTTGTTCTTCCGTAGATTCCTGTCCGCTTTGTGTCAAAAGCTTCATTGCGTCTGCAAGCCTGTCCGTCAAAGAAAATTCGTTTGCTGCGAATACCGTCATGCCTGATAGCAAAAGCGCTCCCACACATGCCGCGGCACGCATGGAAAATGAACGTTTACTCTTATTCATTGCAAGCCCGTCTGCAGCTTCCGTAAAACGCTGCCATATTCTATTTTTTTGTTCTTTATCTAAATGAATCTGCTGATACATATTTTTAAACAGTTCTTGTTCCATCCTGAAATTCCTCTCTTTCCTGTAATAGTTTTTGTTTCATAAGCTTTCTAGCGCGGCGCAGTCTGGCGGATACCAGATTGGGGGTAATACCCAGAATCTCCGCAATTTCCTTTACCTGATACTCCTCATAATAACGCAGATATAGTACAATCCGGTATTTAGGGGGAATACAGGACAATGTTTCATATAGTTCATTTTCCTCCTGCTGCCTGAATGGTACCGCAATTTGTCCTGCATTCTCCATGGAACAGGTTCGCTTCAGCCAAACGGAAGAAAGCATACTTTTGCAGTAATTCACTGTCACGCGGATAAACCACGCCTTTTCATGCTCACAGTTTTCAAACTTCGGCGTCTTTTTCAAATACCGCAAAAAGACTTCCTGAACGGCATCTTCGGCAAAAGACACGGAATTTCCATAAGATATGGCAATCCGGTAAATCATGTCCGAATAACGCTCAAATAGTTCTTTCACATCACAATCCGTACCCATAATTACCCCCTTTTCTATGAATACTTTTCAGAGTATTAAAATCTGACAATATTATAAAAAATTTCAATATGAATAACCATAATAAAGTCAAGACACTATCAAAAAGTCTTGCTATACTGATATTACATCGCGATGGGAAGTGAAAAAATGAGTTATTCAACTATGGCACGCGCATTAATCAGCTATATAGAAAGCCACTTGGAAAACTTTGATATCAGGGAAATGTCAGAGAGTTTTGGTTTCTCGGAAATCTATCTCAGAGAACTATTTTTGAAAAATGTAAATATACCCATTATGCAGTATTATAAGAGACGGCGGATGATTGTATCTGCTTTCAAAATATTGCATTCAAACAAGAAAATAGTAGATATCGCCTTGGAAAGTGGATTTTCTAATCATGAATCGTATACAAGAGCTTTTCAGAAAATTTTCGGTATGTCACCAAGCACATTTCGGACCAAAAGACCGTTAATGGGAAGAAAAGAACTGTATACGGGCGTGTTCGGGTTGGAGATGCTCGCCAGCAAAGAAAAAAGGAGCGATGAACGTATTATGGGACTTATGATGGAGCAGGATGATAATAAAGTAATATTATACGGTATCAGAAAAATTGAACAGGGCGCTTTTGAGAGCCGGACAATGTTTCCCATTTGCATCAAGGCAGTGTCGGAATATTTAGGAGATGATGTTTCTTATGCTTACATTATGGCGGCAACAGGCGCCGCATTCCGGCTTGTATGGAACCGCAGTGAATGGGACTTGAGCAATATTGATATTTACCATACCCTGAGGGAGTCTAATGAAATATATCAATCCGGAGCGAAGGCGCTGGGCAGGGAATTTACCTTTATAGGGAGAGATGAAAATACAACAAAAGAAGATTTTACCTCATTTATCAAATCCCAAATAGCGAAAGGATTTCCTGTGATTGCTCTCGGGATTGTCGGACCGCCGGAACCATGTATTGTTGTAGGGTACGAAGCGTCAGGAGATGTTTTGGTCGGATGGAATTTCTTTCAAGATGACCCCGAGTTCTCATCAGAAATAACCTTAACGGATAACGGATATTTCCGCTCTGATAAGTGGTGGGAAAATACGGATACACAGGCAGCCATGTGTCTTGGAGGGGTGGCAGATAAGCCTTGCAGCGATAAGGAAATCATAAAAATGGCAGCGGACATTATGGAGCCTCGAAATGAAGACGTATATGCAAAGGGACTGAATGCTTATGATGCGTGGAAAGAGATGCTCTTAGATGAAAAATGGTTTGAAAACGGCGCAGGATTTGATTATCTGTTTTCAAAGC
>CAZKOR010000241.1:0-5875 GCA_964554405.1 uncultured Bacteroides sp.
CATGTGTTAAGCACGCCGCCAGCGTTCATCCTGAGCCAGGATCAAACTCTCGACATAAAATTTGATTCCGGTTGCAAGATAAGCTTGGCTTTTTCTTGTTTCCGTTTACTGTTGTTTCTGTTCTGATAAACTCAAACGCAGATTTACTTGTCTAAATCTGCCCAGATAATTTACGAAGTAAATTTTCTGTTTTTCTACTTTTCGAATTTTCAGGGTTGCATTACTGTTTATTTGTCAAGGTACTGTCATCTAATCCACACAAAAACTATTTGCGTGCGACTTTCATATAATATCAGATGAGGGAAAAATTGTCAACGGATTTATTCAAATTTTTTTCAATTTTTTTATATTTTATTCTTGCATTAAAAAAAAGGTGAAAATGATAAAGTATAAATACCAAAATAATCCAATGCCCGGCATAAGAAATAAACACAAATAACTGCCTCTCCGAATCCCATCACAGCCCCCAGCATTTTATCCAGTCCATGAATAAGAGAAATATTCACAATTGCCATAACCGGCTTAAAAATAAGATTGCACAACTTAAAAACAATACCAATTCCGATAAGCCCTACAATGCATATCGTAAGTGTACTGAATGTATGTGCCATAACACTGCTTATCACTAAAAAGATAAGGGTAATACTCACAAGAGAAACAATAATGGACAAAATATTAATAATTTCTTTTATCATGCCGTTTCTGAAACCCTTTTTTACTCTCCACACAATCAGCAGGCAAATAATCAGGATAAAAATAATCTTCAATTCAGTTTCGCACCTTTCCGAACATTATTTCAGTTCAATCGTATCTATAGAATCCTCTGTGACCACTATATATTTATAAGAAGAGGATGGAATCAAAGTATAGACAGACTTCTCAAACAGGCCTGCATACTTTTCCACACCGCTCATATTATAAATCTGGCATTCAGTCTCATTATAAATAATAATCTGGTCATCCGTAAATACGATATCCGTATATTCCAAATCAAAATCAATGGAATTACTCAACTGCCCTGATTTATGATATACATCTAAACGATATCTGCTGTCACTGTCCGAACTGTTAAATACCAGTCCCACATATTCCATTCCGTAATAAATTCTCTGCACATCTTCACTGAGCAGACACTCCGCTATACTGACAGGCTTTTGCGCCCCCTCAAAAAACATAATTCTGTCATCGGAAACAGCAAACAGCGTTTTCTCATCCAGGAAACGGGCATATCCTACAATAACATCCAGATAGTCGTAGCCGCTGACATAGTTATCCGGATTATTCTGACCCACCGCGCCGAAATTATAAAAAGCAACACTGGACTTTAATTCACCGCTGTCTACAAACAAATAAGACACGCACAGCAGCTGCCCGTTTGGTGATATAGCAATCTGAAATGGATATCCGCTGTCTTTCATAGTTGTTCTGATACGCACCAATTCCTGTCCCTGTGTATCATAAAGATAAATATATGTAAGGCTGACATCATCCAAGACAACTGCCACTACGCCATTAGCTGCTACACAAAAATTTCTAATAGGTTTATTCGTTGTAATCTGCCCCAGAGAACCGCCTGTATTCATTACATACAGATTTCTTCCGTTATAATCACCGATTGCTACAACGTTCTGGCAAATATCAATTTTCGGATTCTGCATCTCAAATGTCTCATTCCAGACCGCATTTCCTTTGGCATCAATACAGCTCGCACCGTCTTTACTGTAAGTCAATATGTATCCTGCAAAAGAAACCATATTTCCATTCTGCGGTTTCGCAGCAGCAATAGAAGAAACCACTACGCTTTCCGTATAAATCTTATTCTTCCATTGAATCAGCATGACTGTCGCAACTGCTGCTATAAGCGCCATAATCAATATACTGCGGTAAAAAATCATAAATTTGTGACTCTTGATTTTTTCCATATAATTGATGCGCTGTACTTTTTCATCCCGCTTGACTTTATTTTTAAAGTAATCTCTAACGCTTATCATACGTTATTCCTCTTTATAAACTGGTTTGCGCAACATTAGCCGCTAGGCTTATGTTTTTTATTGTACCACATAATTTCTTAGGGCAGTAATATTTTTTGCCCATATTTAATATTATCCGGGTCTTTAATCTGATTTAATTCGCAGATTTCCTTGACTTTAGAGGTATCTCCGTATAATTTGATGCTGATTGTATAAAGCGTATCTCCTTTTTCAATTTGATAATATTCGGCAAAATTTCTGGCAAAAGCCTGTTGGCTTGATGCAGCTTCTTCCGCATTACTTTCTTTATTATCCGTTTCTTTTGTTTCCGTTGTCTGTTCGTTTCCATTTTGTGTGTTTTCTTCCATTTCTTTATCTTCTTCTTTATCTTCTATTTCCTTATCTTCATTTTCTTGTTTCACTGCCCTGTTTTCTTCTTCAAATTTTGCATCTAGGTCAGACAATCGCAGCACCGTTCCTGATACAGAAGTCTCTTCTTCATTATCAGCTGTTTTCGTATCAACCTCTGCCTGTACATTCACTTCTTTCTCCGTATTGCCCTGCAGCCGGTCTGCACTCGTTTCTGCCGCTTCCTGATTTTCTATTGCAAAAAAAACTTCTACTGCCGCCTGATTTAAGTCCTCCAGCTTTGTATAGCTATTGGTTGAATTAATGACAATGGCAATCAACACAACAAAAATAGCAGCTAATTGTATTGTCATCAATCCGCTGGTTTTCTTTCCCTCTTTTTTCTGTACAAAATCTCTTCGCTGCTGTGTTTCTGTTGTCCTCTGTGTTTTTTTCTCTTCTATTCTCTTCTCAACTTTTGTTTTTTCCTCTGTTCCGGCTTTATACTGCATCTCTTTTCTATGGGCGACCATGTAGTTTTGCATTGCTTCATTATCCTGATAAAAAATGTAATATCCTGCCAATTCGTAAAACCCCGAATCCTCTTTGACAGAAAATACCGGCATGTCCATTGTAACGTGGCATCGAATTTCCTCTAACAAGGTATATTGATTAAAGTATTCTATCTGTTCCTGATTTCCCGCTCCATAGATATCGTACTTTCTACTGTTCCGCTCTCTCTTTCCATAGAAAAAAAGGGGACCTTCTTCCTCTTTGTAATTCTTTAAATATGACATCACATAATCTTCTACGTACAGCTGATATTTCTCATCTTTTTTCCCTTTGTGAATCACAATATCTGTCGTTGCCATTCTGCTCATCACGCCTTTCCTGTGCCTGCCGTAAACAGGCATACTTTTTCTCAATATAGCACAGGCGGCTTGCGAAATTTATCAAATCACGCGCATAGCACAAAATAAAAAATCGAGTGCTCATGCACTCGATTCTTCGCATTCTCATTGAAATCATTTATGACAAAAACTGATAAACTGTTACCGCATCGTAATCTCTACCAGGTCCAAATACAACTGATGGAAAATTCGGTTTGTTAATGCTGTCCGGGAAATACTGCGTTTCCAGACACATTCCCATTCTTGGTCCATAATGCACTCCGTCTTTTCCTGTTTCCTCTCCAATACAGTTCCCCGCATAAAACTGTACGCCGGGAAGTGTGGAAAATGCTTTTATCTTTCTGCCGCTCCCCGGGTCTTCTACTACGGCAATCTCCCGCAGCGTTCCGTCTGCGTCATCAACAACAAAATTATGGTCATAACCAAACGTCAGTTTTAATTGTTCAAAATCTGCCCTGATATCCTGTCCAATCGGTTTCGGGCTTGTAAAATCCATCGGCGTTCCCGCTACCGGTACAATTTCTCCTGTCGGAATCGCCCCCGGAATAACGGGCGTATAGTTTTCAGCATGGATCGTCAAAAGATGGTCCTCAATACTGCCCGCCTGATGTCCGCTCAAATTAAAATATGTATGGTTTGTCATATTAATTAAAGTATCTGCATCCGAGGTTCCGTGATATGCTAATGTTATCTTGTTATCATCGGATAAACTATATGTCATGGAAATTTTTTTATTTCCCGGAAATCCCATGTCGCCGTCTGGCGCTTCTATTGAAAAAGTCACACTGTTATCAGTCTCAGCCTCGATATTCCATACGCGCTTATGATAACCCAGCTGTATATTGCTGTGCAAATTGTTCGGTCCATCATTCTTATCAAGCTGATAAGTCTTACCGTTTATTTGAAAACTGGCATTCCCGATTCGGTTGGCACTCGGTCCTATCGTCACTCCAATAAAGCTCTCATTTCCGTAATAACCTTCCAGATTGTCAAATCCTAATACAACATCTTCCAGATTGCCGTTTTTATCCGGCACATACAGATTTACCAGAATAGCGCCGAAATTAATGACTCTTGCTTTCATACCGTTTACATTTTCCAATGTAAAAGCATATACGTCCTTACCGTCTCTGGCCGTTCCGAAAAGTTCTTTTACCATACTCATATCTTTTTTCCTTTCTATAACTCTGTTCTGCCCTCTAACGCGCGCAGCAATGTTACTTCATCTATATATTCCAAATCACCGCCCACCGGTACGCCGCTGGCTATTCTGGTTACTTTTACTCCGGTCGGTTTTATCAATTTACTGATATACATAGCGGTTGTCTCGCCCTCAAGACTGGAATTTGTTGCAATGATGACCTCCTGCACATCTGTCTGCAGCCGCTGCATTAATTCTTTTAATTTAATATCATTTGGTCCAATTCCCAGCATAGGAGAAATAGCGCCATGCAAAACATGATAAACGCCCGTATACTTTCCGGTTTTTTCATACGCCGCCAAATCTCTCGTATTCTCTACGACCATAATCGTTTTATGGTCTCTTCCTGCATTGGCACAGACAGGACAAATCTCCTGGTCTGTCAAGGTGAAACATTCTTTACAATACCGGACGTTTGCTTTCGCCTCCAATATTGCTGATGCAAGCCGCTCTACCCGCTCTTTCGGCATATTAATCAAATGAAAAGCAAGCCGCTGTGCTGATTTGGCTCCAATACCGGGCAAACCGGAAAGTTCTTCAATTAATTTATTAATATGTCCACTGTATAAATCCATTAGAACGGAAATCCCCCGCCAAGACCAAGTCCGCCTGTCATCTTATTCATAATCTCAGAATTTGCTTCTTCCGCCATGCGAAGCGCTTCATTCGTCGCTGCCATCACGAGGTCTTCTAACATTTCCACATCGTCCGGGTCAACTACCTCCTGTGATAACTTTACCTTGGTAATTTCCTTTTTACCCGTCACTGTCACTTCCACTGCACCGCCTCCGGCTTTTGCCGTAAATTCTTTTTCTTCCAGTTCTTTCTGGCTCTCCTCCATCTGACGCTGCATTCTCTGTGCCTGTTTCATTAAATTATTCATATTCCCGGGCATTCCGCCCCCGGGAAATCCTCCGCGCTTTGCCATAGTAACACTCTTACTCCTTTCACTCTATTTCTATGTCCATATGAATGACCTGACTTAAATCTATATAATCCTGCTCAAAGCTTTCTTTATTTTGTATACTCTGGATAACTACTTCTACCTTTTTGCCTGCAATAGTGGATATTGTCTGTTCCAGCAGTTCCTTATGACCTTCCTGCCGCAGAAAATAGTCCGAAGCCATGCCATCCTCAACTACTATCATGAGCTTGTCATCACCGCCTAAACTTAACCGTGCCTCTTTCAGATATTTCTTCATCGGCATAGAAGTTTCTCCCACTATCGTCTGCCACTCGGCTACAATCTTTTGGATATCTTCAGGAATGGCTTTCGGTAACTGCATAAGTTTTTCTTTCACAGCGGTTTCACTCAAATTTCCCTGATAAGAAGATGTCTGCACTCCTGCTGACGGCGCCGCTATAATGCCTTTTTCCAGTTTTTCTTCCAGAGAACGCACTCTGTCCGACAAAGAAGACGTATCTGTCTCCATATCGGGACGGCA
>CAZKOR010000242.1:0-5864 GCA_964554405.1 uncultured Bacteroides sp.
TGCCTTTATCACGTTTTGCAATCCTGTAATATTTCTTAATGTCCTGAACCATAATTATATTTTCCATACACGTCCTCCATATATTTTCTTAACCGTTCCTTCCAAATCCGGTTCAAACAGCCTGATATCCATGATTTTGCATTTTTCCATAAGATACCTTATTATCTGGGTTGTTTCTATCTTTTGCTTATCATAGTCAATCGTGATTCTGTCTGCATCAATATGGTATCTCTCCAAAGGCAGGTCCTCAAAATCAGGAAGTTCATCCAATATCCTGACTTCCATCCGGTAATGCGGTGAAAACTCATTTATCATACGCTCCGTTTTCCCATCAAAGATAATTCGTCCTTCATCCATCAGAATCACTCTGTCACACAACTTTTCCACTTCTGCAAGATGATTGCTTGTGTAAATGATGGTAGAGTTCATTTCTTTTCTGTAATTTTCCAAAAACTGCATAATCTTATGTTTTATGGAAACGTCCACACCAATCAATACTTCATCCATCATTAATATCTGCGGCTCTGCAAGCAAAGCATATACCAACTCGCATCTCATTCTTTCCCCCAGCGATAAATTCCCCGGTCTCCTATCCATAAATGCTCTGGTTTCAAATATATTTTCCAACTCTCCAAGCCTGCTTCTATAAACCTGTGGATTAACTCGATACATTTTGATGCAGTTATCAAACGAAGCTTTCACCGTTAGTTCTTCCCATAATTGAGACCTGGTTCCCGATACATATACCAAATCTCTAAGGGACTTGCTATCTTCTATCAGACTCTCTCTGCCATTAGTTCTGACAAATCCGGCATCCGGCTTTATCGCTCCGGCTATCACATTTAGCAATGTAGTTTTCCCTGCTCCGTTTAATCCAATTAATCCGACTTTTTCATTTTTCGCAATATGAAGTGATATTCCCTTTAACACCTTTTTATTGTCAAAAGTTTTAGATATATCCTTTAATATAATCAGAAATATTCACCGCCGTTCTGTATGTTCCATACACTTAACCAATCTAACAATTATATATAATAAAGAATCCCGCACGTCAATGAGTGCGGGATAAACAACCTCTATATAGGGATAAGCAGCAATTATCCCATCATAATACTTACAATGAACATTCCATCCTTTTCATAAATATCAATATTGCCTTCATACTTTTCCGTAACCGCCTTTATCTGTTTCATACCGTATCCGTGTCCCGGTTCTTCCTTGGAAGATGCAAACCCCGGATTATCTTTTAAAACAGAGCCCTCAATACTGTTTTTAACAGTTATGATATCAAACCCTTTCTCAGATACTATGTCTACTTCCAGTTTTTTACCACTGGAATCCAAGGCGCCGTTTATTGCATTGTCCAGCATATTATTAAGAAGTGATGAAAAATCCACACTATCCATATACGCAAACGGCAGATTTTCTATTTCAGCTTTTATTTCTATGCCCAATTCTTTTGCCTTAGAAAATTTACTGTTAATAATATAACTCAACAGAGAATTACCAACATTGACGTAGGTATACGTCCGATTCAGCTTATCCAAAATCTCTCCTGCATACTGCCTGGCTTCTTCTGCTTTGTTTTCTTCCAGATAAGAAAGGATTACCAACGTATGATTTTTCATGTCATGCTTTAACAGACCGATTTGCTGTTGAATCCTGTATATTTCATCCGCCATTTCCTGCTGCCTATCATAATCATATCTCATATCCGATAATCGCTTTTCCATGTCCAGATTATCCGCCACATACTGTGTAAGCAGCCTGTCCTGTTCCTCATACTTCGCTTTATCAGCTTTTCTAATATGAATTTCCTTTATCAACAATATTCCTTGTAGGATTATGATTGCCGCAAGAATAATACCCATTTTTATAACCATATTCCTTTCTCAGCCTGCAAACCTTCTAATCCCGAAGCATCTCCAAAATCTTTTTCCGGACTTCTTTTTCATAGCTTCTGCCTACCGGAAGCGTTATGCTTTCTTTGCCAGTTCTCAATATTACCTCAGAGTTTTTCAGTTTTTCGATATATTCGGCATGGACGAGATAACCTTTATGACACCTGATAAACCCTTTGCCTTGCAGTTCCTTCTCAACACTTGTCATGGTTTCCCTGATACGGAACATGGCATCTTCGGTTCTTATCACAAGATAATTCTTCTCTGCCTCTATATAAATAATATCTTTAATCAATACCCTGATAAGCTCCTGCCCTTTCCTGATTACCAATTCCTGCTTGTTCTCAAGTAGTTCTTTACAGACCCGCTTCACTAATTCATCCATTTCCTGATTCATATGCGTCTTTCGGACAAATCCAAATGGTCTGTATGCAAAGGTCTGATAAACCAATGCATCATGGCTGGTTATAAATATCAAAATTGTTTTGAACCCTTGCTCATTAATATATCCCGCAATATCCATTCCATTATGATATGGCATATCGATATCAAGAAACAATACATCTATCTTCTCACTTTGAATACATTCCATCAGCTTTCTTGCGTCATCAATGCCGGTGTATCGCGCCGATATGTTATTATCATCGAAACAATTCCGGACTTTTTTCAAGATATCATCAAGTATTTCTTTTTCATCATCACATACTACTATATGGTACATCTTCGTCTCCTGTTTATTTATATGAGAATATTTGAAACAATTGATACCATATTATTTTATGGCTACATTCGTCCCACATAGGATGCAACGTCAACCCATGAATCAAACTTTGGCAATGTTCCTAAATCAACATTATCTTCCTCGTAATCGAAGTACTCACGAAATTCCCGGATACACTCTCCATTCTTGATATGGATAAACTCTGCCGACAAATCATCATCGCTAAAATATCCGTAAATAAGCTCTCTGCCTTGGGCAATATTAATCCATGTTTTCGTCTCCCAACCCTCAAAATAGAAATTTGAAAAATCTTCAAATCTGTAATAATTTTCCGTCTCGCAATAATAGAATTCGCTATCGTGTTCTTTAATCGTATAACCATCTAAATGCGGATGTTTTTGCCATTCTCCCTGAATCTCCATAGTGTCACAAAACCATTTCATAGGGTCTGAAATATTTGTCTTTTCTGCCAACAATACTGACATGATATGTCCTCCTTGAAAATACATTTTATATAGGAATTCATTAATTTAGAGATTAAATTCTTTTAATAACTGCTCCTGATATTCCGGCTCTTTCGTCGCACGCTTCAAATCGGCAATACGGTTCTGCTCTAATAATATATCTGTCAGCTGATTAATGCGTGCAACCTGCCGCATTCCTTCTTCTCTTCCCTCTGCTCTGAGTGCTCTCTCATATTTATCCACATCAAACTCTTCTAACAACATACCCAAGACCTCCGCTCGATATTTCTTCAAAAAATCTGCCAAGATATTATGATTAATACAATAAGTGATTGCTACATTCAGTGCTTCCTGCAATGCTGTCCCTGTTTTGACATACTGTCTGGCAATATCAACAAATTCCGCATATTCTTTCAATACTTTGCATTTTTCCATAAGCTCTTTCTGATGCCCATAATTGATATTAAGCATCCGCACTGTTAACTCTATACCAGATTCCTGCTTTCGGTTTATAAACGCATCCGACAACTTTAATATCTGTTCCTCCGGCATATCACGCTCTCCATTATAAAAAACGATACATTGCGGCGCTGGAAGGATAATCTGCTTTGTTCCATACAGACAATCTTCTGCCTGCTCAACTAATTTTTGATATTCCTCAGCCAAATAAATCAAAAACCGTATTGGCATATTAGGATTATAAGTACTTTGATGTTCATACAAATTCAGCGTACCCGCAAGGACAAAAGCAAGGTCATTTTTCATAACAACATAAACAGCGTTCTCAATTGTCACTATATGCAGCATAGAAGCATCTGTATAGTTCGTTCCATTTAATGCATTATAAAGTTGTAGCAACGCTTCTTTATCTTTCTCAAATAAAAATCTGAAAAGTCTGTCTTTTATCTGGCGGTGTACCTTCCTATTCCCATTACGTTTAAACCATTTAAACCAGTCTTTCACTTTTGTTTTTTGCATACTTTCTCCTCCTTTTCAGGCAGGAGTTTGTATGGTGCGCATTCTATCTATAAGTTCCGCAGCCTCAATTCCTGCCATATTTACATTGTTTGTTTAGAAAAATCTGACAGAAACTGTCTGGATGTGCGAAACACACACTGTTAAGAATTTCTCTGATAGCTTTATCATAAAGAAAATATCATTATTTGTCAATATTTTTTCCGCAAAATACAATTGAAATTCATTTTCAAATTATCTAAATATCGTTCATATCATTTTCAGATAAACTTTTCCCGCAATGTATATATTTCTGTTATTGATACAAAATATATATTGCATCACTATAAATTAAAACACCATCAAAAAGGAGAGTTTATGATGAAAAATATAGATAAAGATACACTCACTGAAGCGCTTGCGCGAAACACACTCGATGATATTCCACAGCCGAAAAGCGATGCGAAAGAAATTGTCGGTCTTGTCAAAAGCAGCGGACGCATTAACGGCTATCAGTTATCCGACGGCTCCACCGTTTCTAAAGAAGAAGGCGTAGCCCTTGCAAGAGACGGAGAAATTAAGGGCGTTGGCATTGCCCATAATAAAGATACGGAATATTTGAAATCACTGCCGGATGGCACTGAAAGTAATAACTTAGGAAATCTTCCTTCGGTTTCAGGTTAAAACTGACAAAATTTTATATCCGGCAAGTATTAAGAAAATGCCACAATCTTTTATTCATCATATTTTCAAATGGATGTTAGATTGTGGCATTAATTGGATTATGATTTCCGTTGATGCTTTTCTCTTATCAACTCTATCACTTTACAAACCAAGCGAATAACACCGCCGCATATAGCAATTCGGAAACCGTTTCCCATTAGTATTTCACCGATTCTCAAATCGATGGTATATTGTATCTGCATTTCTAATGTCGGGTCCTGATAAGGAATTCCTGCTTTTATCATCCAATAATACGAACCCATGAATAAAAGAATCACTCCGGCTAATATAAGAGAATTGAGCAGCCCATATCTTGTTTTTTTCATCACTTCTCCTCCGGCTTCTACTTATTTCTTACGCAAGCCGCCGGGTTTGCGTTTATTACATCATCTATGTAATAATCAAGAAGTTCATATATCCAGTCATGTAAATTGGAAAATTGAAAACCTAATTTCTCTGCTTTCCCGGTATTGATACTATATTCCACTTCCCCATTATAAGGCGCAGCTTCTCCTGTGCTGTCAATAACCGCTTTTTTGCCTGTTCTTTTTTCCACATAGTCAAGAACTTCTTTTAGCGAAATCGTTCCGGCACTGCAGCCGTTAACGGCTCTTATATCAGTGTCCTTATCATTCGCTCTATCTGCCAGAAAAGCAAGGAATTTTCCCGCTTCATCAGAACGGATAAAACTCATCTGGCAGTTCAGATTATCAATATGCATCGGAATCGACTTGATTACATGTTCTACATAAAACCGCAGACGATTTGTATAGTCGTCTTTTCCAATAACAAACGGATATCTTACGGCAAGCCAGTTTTGGTCATTGTATATCTGACACAGGGCACATTCCGCCTGTCTCTTGACTTTATCATAAGGAAAGTCCGACCTGTTACACCAAATCAACTCTTCCGCCGCACCGTCAAATTCTTCTTCTTTTGTATTCATATGCTTCGGCTGATAGACTGCCGTAGTGGACATATAAATATATTTATGACAATGGATAACATCCAGCGCATATTTGATATCATTAGAACAGTACGCTATCTTATCTATCACAACATCATAAGTTTTATCCGCCAAAGCATTTCGCATACTGTCAG
>CAZKOR010000243.1:0-5864 GCA_964554405.1 uncultured Bacteroides sp.
GCACCGGTCTTCTACCGAATGAAGTTGTATCCATATAGTCGAGGAGGAAGTCATGGCATAATTTTCTTTTCTTGTATTAATACGAATGATAACGCCACCGTCATTGGTAAACTTAATCGCGTTATCTACCAGATTCATGATAACTCTCCGTATTTTCTTTTCATCCCCGAGAAGACCACTTGGAATATCAGCATCGCAGTCTACAATCAATTCTATCTGTTTATCTGCCTTTCTTGCCATTGCCATATTGATGATATCGTTGATGGTAGAAGTGATATTATATGCCTCTTCCTCCAAATCCATCTTCCCCTGCTGCAACTGTGAAAAATCAAGAATATCCGTTACTAACGACATCAAATTGTTCCCGGCGTCCCGAATATCAAAAACTTCCTCCCGCATTTTTTCCAAATCATACTCCCGCAGCGCCATTTCGCTCATGCCGCAAATCGTATTGACAGGTGTACGAATTTCATGACTGACATTGGAAAGGAAGTCATCTTTACTCTGTTCCGCCTCCATAAGCGCTTCAATGATTTTATGTACCTGCTCGTTGCTTTCTCTCCGAAACTTTAACCAAATATAAAGTACAAATTCCACAGAAAAAATATTCCCAAGCTGGTAAAGAAGATGCGCGCGCGCTTCTCCGGGCATTGTCCATATCGTGTCGTTAATAACGCTATGATAAAAAATCATAAAAAACAGGGAAATAACCGTACCCCATAGAAGTTCCGAATAACCGTAAATAGCTATCAAAACAGAAATGGCAAGAAATGTCGGTATCACGTTGGTCAGATTATCCACTTTTGCCGCATATAAAACAATTGTAAGCTGCATCAAAACAGTTGTTATTGTTGCTCTTACCCGCGGATTCCTGTATTTCGTCAAAAAGACCGCCCACGCAGCAACAAGCATGGCAGCCATAACTGCCGGAACCCACATATCCCATTTTAGTTTTATTACGCCGATACATAAACTAAACGTATACAGACTATATAAAATAATCACAAACCGTTCGCTTTTTCGCTGGTTTTCCTTATTTTGATTAAAATATTCCAAAATTTCCTCACCCTTCTCTAATGTAACTGTCTGTATATCTTTCGTAAAATCCGGAAAATATCAGGATTGAATTTCCTTCCCGCGTCCTCTTCCATCATTGTCAATGCGTTTTCAATATGATAAGAGTCTCTGTAAGCACGATTTTCCGTCATCGCGCAATATGCACTGACAACTGATACAATCTGCGCAGATAAAGGAATCTCTTCTCCTTTCTTCCCGCACGGATAGCCGCTGCCGTCCCAGTTCTCATGATGATAATACGCGATATCAATCGACATTTGCAGAAAATCATTATAATCTCCCGTTTCCTTAATATCCTGAAGGATTTTTGCCCCGGTCGCAGCATGGGTTCTGATAGTCTCCACTTCCTCCGGCAAAAGAGACTCTTTCTTCTGCAAAAGTTCTGTCGGTATCGCAACATTACCCAAATCACAAAGCGGCGCTGCTAACTCTATCGTATCAATGTAAGTATCCGAAATGAAAGCGCTGTAGTCTGACGCTAACTGCATTGCTTCCGCCAATATCCGGCAATTATAGGAAAGTCTCTCCATATGGTCCGTATCATAACAGGCGTTTTCTCTTGCTACACGTAAAAGCGCATAAAGAACATTCTTTTTTTCCATCTCTAACTGATGCAGCTGCTCGTTTACAGATGTCTGTAAACGCCGGTTCATCTCCATCATCCCGTGATTCGCCGCATATAGTTTCAGATGAAGCTGCAGCCTTGCCTTGACAACTTGGGGAATAAAAGGCTTAGTAATATAATCCTCTCCGCCAAGATCAAATCCCCGCACCACGTCCGCCGGGTCATCGAATGCGGAGATAAAGATAATCGGAATATCCCGTGTTTCCGCATTTTCTTTCATCAGCTTACAGAACTCATATCCGTCCATCTCCGGCATGGCAATGTCAAGAATAATCAGATGTGGGCGTATTCTGCTTATCAATTTTAACGCCTGCTTACCGTTTTCTGTCAAAACCGGCTGGTATCCCATTTCCTGAATAATATCCCGCAGAACAAACCGATTAGCATCTACGTCGTCCACAATTAAAATTTTTTCTACCTCTTTCGCTTGGTTCTCCTGTGTCATATTTATCTCCCTGTCTATAAAAGTTTTACAATAACATCCTGTACCCGGCTCTCATCAGCGGAATCAATAAGTTCTTTCCTCAGTATTCCGTCTGCTCCTGCTGCCTTTACGCCGTTAAACAGCACTTCACCTATTTTGTAATCGCCATATTCTTTTCCGGATAGATTTTCATAAGTAATATGAAGCTTCTTTCCGCGGAAAACATATGTTACGTATGCTTTTCCCTGTTCATCAAACTGTTCTTTCAGTAATTTAGGCTTAAACTCCAAATCCCCCCATTCTCCCTGAACTCCGAACATCTCTGTCAGCACCGTCAGCAAAAGCCAGCTTGCCGCACCGGTTAAATAGTGGTATACGCCTCTGCCTTTCACATCAATATACTCCGGTACGCCCGGATATATCTTGGATTTTGTCACATCACAAATATGGCTGTACAAACTATGGATAACCTTATGACCCTCTTTTACAAACCCTCTTTGATACAGCGCATTGGCGTACATAACCGCCATATGGCAGAATACCGCTCCATTTTCCTTTTGCCCATAAGCAAAACCGAACATTCTGCCCATATCCGTTTTCATTTCATGAAAATCCGTATTCAACCGATATCCCCCAATGGAGCCGTCATATAACCATGTATCCGCCGCTTTCACAATTTCTTCTACCTGTTCATCCGTTGCCGTTCCGGACATAATTGCAAACACCTGTCCTGTCAGCATCATTCTGACACCATGGTCATTTTCTCCTTCTACCATTCTACCGTGATTATCATAATAGCTGTTGAACCAATGCCTGCCGCCATTATCGCCGATCCACTCTGTCTGCCGTACATGGCATTTTATCCATTCCGCTTTCTTCTCCAAATTTTCTGCAAGCGCAGCAATGCTGACAGATTTCTTTCTACCCGTCAAAACATGTTTACAGCTTCCGCAATATTCTTTCAAAAGCTTCCTCTTTGCCTCGACACTGTCATAAAGTGTCGTATCGTCCTGCAATAACAGGAAGATTTCCTCGGCAAATTCAACATCCGTAACACCTGTTACTTCCTGCATTTTACGCAATACCTCAGCAATACGTATAAGATTTCCGCCGTAAATCGTCGTAAAAGCTACGCTTTCACCTCTTTCTTTTGCCATATCAAGCGCATCATTCCAATCAGCCCCGCGCAGTCTGATATGATTATGCTCTCCTACATCGTAAAACGCTGTCAGATGCTGTAATAAAATATGCTCTAAGACAGTTCCCTCATATATCTGCCCGTCTGCCGTTTTCTGCAGACTTCCCTGACTCTCTTCCCACTCTCCATCGCTTTCATCACCGCGGCATACCAGATTATCCTTAAAATAATGGCTCTTCTCCAACAGAAAAGACAAATCGCCGCTCTGCTTTAAGTATAATTCCACTGTCAGATACGGCCACATACCATGATCCATCCACACTCTGGCAATACCGTTTCTGTCCGCAATAAATTCTCCCTGACGGCTTCCGATAATCGTTGCATTGGTGCCATCCATTCTGACACCGCCAAAATTACTGTAAAGCATGCTTCTGACACCGTCCGGATTCATCAATAGAAGCGCCAGACAGTCCTGCCACAAATCACGCCATCCTCTTCCGCCTTTTCCATAATCATGGTGCGGGAGAAAAGAACAGCCGTAAATTCTGCGTAACATCGGTTGAAAATTCACCCAGTACATCCACGCATCAAACCGCTTATCGCTCGTTTGATAACTTATGTTATTTTTGTCATTCCAATATACACGGCTGTCCGCCAACAGTTTATCAAAGCGCTGCTTCGTCAAATAAGGCGCCGCCGTTTCGGATAATGCGGCCGCCATTGCGCCTGCATTTTCTTCCGCTGCCGAATGCTCCATGCACCCAAGGGCGATGATATAAGACGCCTGCTCTTTAGGCGCAAGCGTAATCTTTTCAAATACCAGACCGCCCATTGCTTCATAACCGTCAATACGTACCCCTGCCGAAACCATCGGTGCTTCACTGCTTACCACCGCATAAGGATTTTCAAAAGAGCCGCCTTCTCCGATAAAATCCTCTGCAAGCGGATAAAATCCCACCGGCTTCTTACCGTTTCCGCTGCCGAATACACCATAGGATATATGATTCTTACGATGTCCTCTCTCATCAAAAGTCAGCGTCGGAACAACACAAACGCCATTCTCCTGCACGAAAATACGATGCAGCATACTTGTGACATTCCGATGATCCCTGATATTATCCGCACTTCTGGCATAGAGCGGAATTGCTGCAAGCGGCGTTAGCGTGAGAGTTTCCGTTCCGATATTTTCTACTGTTACTTTCATAAGTTCTATCTGTACATCCGTAACCGGTGCAAAAACGGTTACTTCTGATTGTAGTCCAAGTTCTTTACAGGTTCTTGTCATCTTCTGATACAAAAGACCTGCCTCCAATTTTGTCTCTTCTTTTTCCTGACTGAATTTCTGTGCCTGCTGCCATGCACTAACGCCTGTCGCAGACCATATGTTGTATCCCGCTTTCTTTTCCTCCAGCCGGAACCAGAAATTTCTGGTAGACTTATTATTATGCAAATTTTCACTGCTGACCGGCTCTAATAAAAATGTATTCTGCCCTGTCTTGGCATCTCCCCCGAAAGAGGGTGTGACACTGCTCATCATACCCGCTTCATTCGCAATCGGAAAATACAGATAACTGGTAAGCTCCGGATTTTCTAATGTAAAAGTTCCCTCATTGTCAATGAATTGATATTGTTCCATACTAAGTCATGCCCTCCTACATAATTCTGCTTCTGATAAAATAATTTCCTATAAGGCAAAAGGCTGAACCCCTAATTGATCCAGCCTTTTAGTTTTATATGACACCATTTCCAAAAATTCTGAAATTAACCTTTACGTACAAGATGACGCGGCAGACCATTTACAAATAACGGCTGTAATTCGCCCATAATAAGCGGTCTCGCATATTTCTCGTATTTCTCGTTTAATCCTTTACCATCTGCCGTAATCCATTCATCAGGTACTTTTCTCTCCACATTGGCAATCTCGTGAATATCATATGCACTTGTACCGCAATGGTAAGGAGCATCACCGTTTCTGTTAAGCGTAATCATCATACCTGTCTTACCCTCTTCGGCAGCATTTACTGCATCAAAGCCAACCTGGAATGCTTCATTAATATCTGTTAAAGAAGCTAAATGCGTTGCTGCACGCTGTAATGTTGAAAACTCAATCGCACGAGTCTTTAATCCTGTTACTTCTGCAATTTTATTTGCAAGCATAACAGCCGTACCGGACATCTGCTTATGTCCGAAAGCGTCTACTGCAACTTCTTTGCCAAGCTCACATACATATCGTCCGTCTGCAATCTTTACACCCTCTGATACTGCGATAACAACAGAGGATTTTTCTGCTGCAAGCTTCTTCACATCTTCTACGAACTTGTCCATATCAAATACTTTTTCCGGCAGATAAATTGCATCCGGTCCGCTGCAGTCATCACCTTTGGATAAAGCTGCTGCCGCGGTCAGCCATCCTGCATTACGTCCCATAATCTCTACGATACAGATAGTAGGCTTCTGTGCTCCGAATGATTCATTATCGCGGATAATCTCTTTCATGCTTGTTGCAATATATTTTGCTGCGGAACCATATCCCGGACAATGATCTGTTATCGGAAGGTCGTTATCAATTGTTTTCGGAACTCCCATAAATCTCTGCGGTT
>CAZKOR010000244.1:0-5843 GCA_964554405.1 uncultured Bacteroides sp.
GGTTTGGCATAGTAATATCCCTGTACCTGGTCACAGCCGATATGCTGAAGCAAATCTACCTGCTCTTTGGTTTCCACACCTTCGGCAAGAAGTCCTAAATCCAATTTGTTTGCCATAGAGACTACCTGTTCGAGTATCAGCTTGCCTTTGCCGGAGACCATCATGTTTTCCATAAATTTCTTATCCAGCTTTATCACGTCAAAAGGTGTTTCCAGAAGAATATTCAAAGAAGAATAACCGCTTCCGAAGTCATCCATTAACAGGGTAAATCCCGCGTCCTTTAACTGGAATGCTTTCATGCTGACCTGCTGGTTGTCCGCAGATTCCGTGATTTCCAGTTCTAAGAGATTCTTGGAAATCTCATTGCGCGCTATCATATCGGAAAGCACCTGAATACACTCATTGTCCCGTAAGTGAACTCTTGAGACATTTACGGAAATAGGGCAGGGTTTGATGCCGGCTTTTTCACATTTTTTAATGAAACGGCATGCTTTTTCCCATATGTAATAATCTACTTTTCTGATAAAACCGTTTTCCTCAATAATGGGGATGAACTGGTCCGGGAAAATCATACCGCGCTCCGGATGCCGCCATCTGACAAGCGCTTCGGCGCCTATGATTTCATTTTTGGCAATGCTGTACTTAGGCTGCAGATACATCATAAACTGATTGTCCGTGATGGCAGTCTGCATATTTTCTTCAATAAATTTTCTGTTATACAAAGTATCCTTAAACTGCTCTTTATAGAAAAGAATATTAGTCAGTATATTATTTTTGGCTGTCTTTCTTGCCATAGCAGCTCTGTCTTCCATTTGCCGCAGTTCCATATTTTTATCTTCTACTGTGTAGATGCCATAGGACATATGCAGCTTTACGTCCTTAAAGGAGCTGATTCGGTCATCCAGCTTGTGGATAAACTCCAACAGAGATTCTTCTGTATCATATTCTGTCACGACCATAAACACATCGCCGCGTAGATTGAAAAAATATTGATCTTTGTTGCAGATATCCGCTAATTGATGAATGATGAAGTCTAAAATCTGGTCGCCGAACTTTTCTCCGTAAGAGTCATTGATAATTTTGAATTTACGGATATCGAACTGAATGAAAGCAATATTTGAGGTCGTGGAATAAACCAGATTGTTGACATTCCTACGGAAACGTTTCCGTTTCGCCATATCTTTTAAAACGGTCTGCATCTCATCGCTTTCAGGAATATCTTCCGGAGAAATGCTGCTCTCCGTAACGTATTGTAAATGGTCGGCAAGCATTTCCTCTAAAATTTCGATACTAATATTAATGGCACGGGGACATTTCTTTAAAATCAGCCCCTCTTTACGGATAACTGCCATCTCTTCCGGCTTGGAAATGTCTTTGCCAAGGATATCGCGGCAGTTAACACAGCCTTCCATCCTTTCCGTAAAACGCCGGATAAACTCTTCTGTTTTTTTGTTGCCGTACATTTCCAGTTCCCTGTCCTGGGCGTCATAAAAACCAAGCGTCATGCCAAGGACAAGTAGAGCAGCCGTAATGCAGCCGCATGTTCCGCCCTGACGCATACCACCGCCAAAACAGGTACTGATTTTAAATGCAGTTTTTAAATCCAGCCCCAAATCATCAGCAAATGCACCGAACAACGACTGCGAACAGTGGTATTGCTGTTGTAAAAGTTGTTCTGCTTTCTCTTTATGTGTCATATGATATCCCCCAATATCTTTCTGAATAATATGAAATTAATATTATGGTATTATTTTAGCACATAAAAAATTGCTTGTGAAGTGAAACTCAGCTTTATGAACTGCCCGTATTTTCGTAATAAGCTTTCACTAGGATATTCTGACTGTAATCTCCGAAATCTTCCCCGAACAGGGTCATTCCTCCGCAGTTTGCAGTATCTCTTGGTACTGAGAACTTAAAATTGATATTGCTGTTATAATCGATATTCAAATCCCGGATAGTAGTTTGGGAAATCCGGTTATGCGTTCCGTCAATAAAAGTACCGTCCTGATTGATAATCAATGTTTTCAAAAGCCCATACTGGTTCAGCAGTTCAGACCACCAGAAAGGAGAAAGCATACCCTTTCTGGAACCGTAATCTCCGGGGCTTATCCATTTGCCAAGCGGTACTTGGTTGATTTCAAAGTAAATATCGGAAGGATAATCTTCATTGTTTTCCGGGCATTCCGAAGATATCTCGAAGGAAATCTGCAGTTCTGTCAGCGTTTGTCCGGGACTTAACCGGTTGGGCAGATTATATAGGATGCTGCCCCAGCCAATCCAGAGGATGCCTGCACTGAAACGTTCAGGATAGGAAAAAACCCTTGGGTCGTCCAGTTCCCCAATGATGTTTTTGGAATTGGAAAGACCGCAGGTAGGGTGAACATCCGCAAAGGTATAATGTCCGATGGAAATATCATCCTTATAGCATGGTCTGACACTGGGCTGGTTGTCCGGCATCAAATCCACAATCAGCCGTCCGTAAACAGGTTTCACGATTTTCATGACACCTCGTTTGCCGGAAGTGGTCTGAATTGTTACAAGACCTGCACTTTCGAGTTTGCCGACATGCAGGGAAATAGCGCTGTTGGTAAGCCCGAGGGCGTCTGCAAGGTCGTTCATGCTTAAATGATTATTCTGGTAAATAAGTTCCATGATACGCAGCCGCATGGGTGTGCTTAAAGCTTTGAAGACTTCTTCCGCTTCCTTTAAAGAATGTAGGTAGAGCATGGGGAATCCCCCTTTCATTTCAGTCAAAAGTTTCTGTTTTTGTTAAAAGTATAAGGAAAAGAAAATATGAAGTCAATAAGCAAAGAAATGAAAGACAGTCCGGCAGAAGGCAAAGAAGGACCGAAAAAATGCAAAAATATCTAAAAAAGAATAAACTTTTATGCATTTTGTACAAAAATGAGAGGGAGAATTTTACGTGTATACATGAAAACGTTATTGATTTTAAGCAAAATATGTAGTAAGGTGAATATATAATTAAGCGAATACAGAAAAGGTTAAGCGAAAAGTGAAATAAAAGTATAAGGAGAGACAGAATGTTTAAGCTTTTTATTAATCCGAAAAACCGGAAGGGACATATTAATCCTGAGATTCAGGGACATTTTTCAGAACATCTGGGAAGATGTATTTATGAAGGAATCTATGTAGGAGAGGATTCGGATATTCCCAATACAAACGGTATGAGAAATGATGTTGTGGCAGCTTTGAAGGAGATGAAAATTCCTGTCCTGCGCTGGCCCGGAGGCTGTTTTGCGGATGAATATCATTGGCGGGACGGCATCGGTCCTAAAGAGGGCAGAAAGAAAATGATCAATACTCATTGGGGCGGCGTAGTTGAGGATAACAGCTTCGGTACCCATGAATTTATGGAATTGTGCAGGCAGCTTGGATGTAAGTCCTATGTCAATGGGAATGTCGGAAGCGGGACAGTTCAGGAAATGAGCGAATGGGTAGAGTATATGACCTTTGAGGGAGTATCTCCGATGGCGGATTTGCGGAAAGCAAACGGTCATGAAGATTCATGGACAGTCAATTATTTCGGGGTCGGTAATGAAAACTGGGGATGCGGCGGCAATATGACGCCGGAATATTATGGCAATCTGTATCGCAGATATCAGACCTATGTTAGAAATTATTCTCAGGATGAGGATAGAAAAATATATAAAATATGCTGCGGTGCAAACGTGGATGATTATGACTGGACTGAAAATGTCATGAAAACCTGTTTCAGGAAAACGCCGAAAGAGCTGCATGGATTTATGGACGGTATTTCCCTTCATTATTATACACATCCGGAAGGGTGGGAGGAAAAGGGACCTGCTCTTGGTTTTGATGAAAAGACATGGTATAAAACTTTAAGCAAGACAATGTACATGGAGGAATTGATTGACCGTCATACGGCAATCATGGATAGATACGATAAGAAACATGAGGTCGGATTGATTGTTGACGAGTGGGGAACCTGGTATACATGCGAGCCGGGAACAAATCCCGGATTCCTGTATCAGCAGAATACCATGAGAGATGCTCTGGTAGCCGGTATCAACCTGAATATTTTCAACAAGCACTGTGACAGGGTAAAGATGGCAAATATTGCGCAGATGGTAAATGTCCTGCAGGCAGTCATCCTGACCGAAGGTAAGAAGATGATTCTGACGCCGACCTATCATGTGTTCAATATGTATAAACATCATCAGGATGCCGAACTGCTTGACAGTTATATAGAAACGGAAACCATCGGACTTGAGAAGGAGTATATGGTGCCGAACTTAAACGAATCCGTTTCTCTTGGCGTGGACGGCAAAATCCATATCACGCTGACGAACCTTTCTGTTCAGGATGATTATGAAATCGAGGGTAATCTGGCGGATACTGCGGTAGAATCCGTAAGAGGAACGATTCTGACAGGCAGGATGGATGCGCATAATACATTTGAAAATCCTGATGCGGTACATACCACATCGTTTGACGGATGCGAAATCAGGGATCAGAAACTTGTATTTACAATTCCTGCATGCAGTGTGTTACATTTAGAGGTTACTGTGAAGTAAGGAGGTCCATATGGTGCAAAAAAGATTTAAGAAATTTGTATCGCTGGCTTTGATAGCAGCACTGGTTTTTGATATGACAGGTATCGGCAGTGCGCGGAGCGCATATGCAGCGGAACCGTCTTCCGAAGACGGGGATGAAGCGGTGGAAACGTCTGCCGGAGAGTATAGCGTGGAGCGTCTGACGAGCAATTACACGAAAATCAGTGCGGGCTATACGCTGGCGAAATATGCCGGAGAGGAAATTGTATTTGCCATGGATGAGATTATCGACGGTTCCTGTGCAGATAAGATTGCATCTGATAATTACGGCTATATGAACGGTGTCATTGATATTTCCAATAAAGACACCGTTCAGATGAATGTGGAAGTGGAACAGGACGGATTGTACTGGATTGGTTTTGATTACCTTTCCTATGACGATTCTATTCTTCCGATTGAGTTTTCTTTGAAGGTGGATGATGAATATCCTTTTTATGAAACCAGGAACCTTTCCTTTGAAACTACATGGATTTCCGAAGGGAGCGCTGATTTGGACCGTTACGGAAATGAAATTGTAACGCTTCCGGACAAAGCAATCCAATGGGAGCATAAGGAGTTAATGGATACCAGTTACCGTTATTCCGAGCCGCTTATGGTAGAACTTTCCGCGGGCTCTCATGTATTTGAGATAACTGTCAGTGAAGGCAGCTTTTTGCTTGGAAATATAACTTTGGAGGCACCTCGTGAAGTGGCTCCCTATACAACTTCCGAAAACGCCCAGGGGGGGGGCATTAATCTCTATTGAAGGCGAAGATTTTTATCAGAGAAACGACTCATCTATCCATGCGGTAGGAGAGTACGACTCTTCTCTTTATCCATTATCCGCTAAAGAAACGGTATTGAACACCGTGGATGCGGATTCTTTTAAGACGGCGGGACAGACAATCACTTATCAGTTTCATGTAGACAATGCGGGTTATTATTATATCGGAATGAATTATAAACAGTCTGAAAAAAATGATTTCCCGGTATTTGTTGACTGGAGGGTAGATGGTGAGATCCCGAATACGGCATTTCAGAATTATTCAGTAGAATATACAACAAAATATAAGACAACTACGTTGACGGACGAAGATGGGGATAAGCTCAGCGTTTATCTGGAACCGGGCGACCATACGATTTCCCTCACTATCAGCGCGGAATATTTAAGATATGCGTTAGAAAAGGTGGACGAAATCATGAGCGGCATCAGCGATTTGTCATTGGAAGTTACCAAAGTAGCGGGAACTAACAAGGACAAATACAGGG
>CAZKOR010000245.1:0-5828 GCA_964554405.1 uncultured Bacteroides sp.
CCAAACCTGTTTCAATATTTGTAAAGAAACGGGAATTGACTTCACCCGATCCGGTTCCTCCCTTGATGGTATTGCGCACACCGCTTCCATACACTGCAATTTTCCCTGCATTTCTTAACGGGAAATCTCCATTTGCCTTTAAAAGAACCGTACATTCTCCAAGATTTTTCCGCAACTGCTTTAAATGATTCTCTTCATATTCATATAATTTCATATTCGTCTCCCTTTCTAACCTTAATTATAATTACTTCATCATTGTTGCCTAATGGACTGTCAACTTGAGTGCTTCCGGATATATCACTCTTACAATTGCCAGCGCCCTTCCATAATAAGTAGTGTAAGTTCCGGATAAAAATTCTTCTTCCGTACGCGGGTTGGCACTGCCAAATGCAAGCAGCTCCCCGCCCTCTACCGTTACAGTAAGTTTGCGGTCTGCATTCGATTCTACCACACCGTTCTCACCTGCAATATCAATATTGTAATATATGATATCGCCTGCTTTGACTTCACTTGCTTTCTTCACACATTCATCCATTGTAACTCTGGGAACCAAAGTCCCGGTTGCAGAAATAAGTTTGGCTGCACCAAGTTTCCTTCCGTCTGCTCCATAAGCAACCGCCTGAAGTTCACCGCTTTCGTACTTTACTTTAAAAACGGCTCTGCAATCCTTTACTTTTGCTTTTTTAATCTTCTTTCCATTTAAGAAAAGCTCCACTGCAGCACCCTGTGTATACACCTCTACAACTGCTTTATTCCCTTCACAATTTCTCCAGCTCCAGCTTGGAATGGCATTCGTTCCCCTCCAGGTGCCTTTTGCCGGCTTTACACCCGGATGATTTACCGGCTGTACTGCAATCCGCGGCACAGCCAAAAGATTCCAGACTGCCTGCGCCATAAACAATTCCCCATTAGGATCACCCAAAATATCCATTGCCCCTACATCCGCAAGAAGCCATGGATATGGTTTCTCAAATCCTTTTCCGTCAGGAGTATACGCCCATGCACCAATACCGGCTTCTCCAAGATAATCCCATGCAGTCCACATAAAATCACCCACCAGATATGGATAATCCTTTACCATTCTCCAATTTTTAACAATGTCCTGCGGAAAAGTTTCCGAACCCAGAATCACGCGATCCGGATGTGCTTTCCCTTCTAAGGGGTAACGCCCGGAAGCATAGTTATAACCTGCAATATCCAATACATTCAAAGATGGACTCGTAATCTGATCCGCCTTCTTTCCATTTGCCCCTTTGTTCATGCCGGTACCTACCATGGAAGTAATCATATTGAACATGGTACTGTTCATACCTTTCATCTTGTCTGAATTGCTTTCATCACGACCGCCTTTTTCTTCATCATAAATTCCCTGGCCTTTTGCACTTCTGCTGATAATCATTAAATTAAAGCCGCCGGTCACCGCTCTGGAACTATCAAGTTTATGGAACATCGCTACCATTTCTTTCGTGAGTGCCACACCCTTTTCTGTTGCCGGTTCCGATACCTCATTTCCGATGGAATACATAATCACGGAAGGATGATTGTAGTCCCTGTCAATTAGAGCCTTTATGTCTGACTTGTAGTTTTTTATAAAATAATTTGCATAGTCATAAGCATTTTTCTTGTTGTACCACATATCCCATGTCTCATCCATTACATACATACCATAGAAGTCACAGGCTTCAAGCATTGCCTTTGCAGCCGGATTATGGGAGACCCGGATTGCATTATATCCCGCATCCTTTAACATTTTCACACGGCGGAATTCGCTTTCCTTATAAGATACAGCGCCGAGAATTCCATTATCATGATGTACGCATCCGCCTCGAAGAAGTGTGCTTTTCCCATTGACAAACAGTCCCTTTGTGCTCCATTCCACAACACGGATACCGAAGGTGTCTATTACTTCATCCACTGCCTCCCCTGCCGCTTTTGCTGTTGCATGTATTGTATATAAGTCCGGTGTTTCATCACTCCAAAGCTTTGCATTTGCAATCTCAAACTCACTGCTGTATGTAACTGCTTCCGTACAATCCTTTGCATATTCTCTCTGTTTATCACTCTTGCTCAAAGAGATTTTTTTCACAGAATCAGTTCCATCGAAAACTTCAACCTCAACTTCTTCTACTTCTGAAGAAACCACAACTTCCACCCTTATCTTTGCCGGATTATATGAAATCGGAGTAACCTTCACTCCTTCCGGAAAAATAAAGGCTTTCCCGCCTTCCCATAACCATATCGGACGATAGATTCCTGCACCGGAATACCAACGGCTGTTTGGCAGATCGGCATTATCCGCCATAACTTTAAGTGTGTTTACGGCTCCATAATTAACTTTTCCGTCCAGACACACGAAATAGGGAATATAACCGTAGGCGGCGCCGCCTGCTTCCACACCATTGACAAATACCCTGCTATTCCTATAAACACCTTCAAACTCTAAGACAATATGCTTTTGTTCCCATTCCGCCGGAACATCTATTTCTTTTTCATATTCATAGATTCCACCCGGAAAACACGCTACTGCGCTCCCACCCGGACTTTTCGGGTCTCTTTTTTCTTCCAGCATGGCATCGTGAGGCAAAGTAATCACTCTTGCCTCTGCCGTACCCTGCTTCTTAAAATTCCAATTATCATTCCACGAAATTTTTTTCACTGCATTCTCCTTATGATTCTTTTTCATGATACCAGAAAGTATCCCTATATCTTTTTTAGAAAAAGGCGGCGGTGAATCCGCCGCCTGAACCACAGCTCAACTGTTTTATTATTTCTTTTTCTTCTTATCTGCTTTCGCTTTATCGGCTGCCAGCTTTGCCTGATATTTTGCCTCTTCTTCGGCGAAGTTCAGTCCCCTTTTCGCACATTTTGCCTTTAGTTCTTCGATACGCTTTTCTTCTGCAATTTTTTCCAGTTTCTCCTGCTCCATGGCCGCTTTTTCCTGTGAAGAAATATATACTTCACCACGAGCCTCTGCCTCCGCCTTATGACGTGCAATGATATCCGCGGAAATCTGTGGAATCTTTGCCTCAATATCATAGAAGGTCATAATGAAAGCGCCAAGAAGATACCCTATCATCGGAATACCTACAAAACACCATCCAAAAAACGTCTGTACTGCTGCCGGCTGCGTAATCACTTCGGTATTGGAAGCCGGCGCAATATATCCAAATCCATTAATACCTGCTAAAATAATCGACTGTCCGATACCTGCCGTAACAGTGACAATAATAGAATTCATAGATGCCGAAAATCCATCCGCACGGAATTTGTTCTTCCACTCAATATGGTCAAGCGCTTCCGCAAGCTGTGCCGCGATTACATATGCAGGCAGTGCGCCGATTGACTTAATAAACAGTCCGCCTAATACCAATCCAAAATTTCCGGGATTTAATAAAACCAGCAGGCTGCCTATGGCTCCTATCACAAATCCGATCTGCATGACCCAGCGTTTTCCGAACTTGCGCACTAATGGCCATAGAATAAAAATGCCAAATCCCAATGGAGCCTGACCAATCGCATTCACAATCACCTGCATACCCGTACCGGATTCTACCGAATTACCCAATACCCAGTTACAATAATAAAGCATGCTGTTTGTAGACATGACATTAAAAGTCTGATAAATTCCCCAGAAAGACATAATCATAATCCAATATCTGTCAGAAAAACATGCCTTTAGCTGTTTTGCAAACGGAACTGTCTCTTCTTTATTTTCTCCGTCTTTATTCAGATTTTCTTCGGTTACCCGCTCCTTTGTAAAATAATATTCCACAAGAGTGGCAGGGATTGCCAGCATGGCGAGAATTCCCATAATAAGTATCCATGTCTTCTGCGCGTCGGAACCTACACCAATTGCATTGACCATAATCGGAAGAATAATGGTAACAAGAAGTCCCGGAAGCATGGATGTACCAGTGCTTGTCAGCATGGCAAGCCCGTCACGCTGCTTTGTATTTCTGGTAGAAAGCGGAACCATAAGCGCATGGCTCATATTATAAATGGTAAACGCAAACGCAAAGAATAAGTTATAACTTACTACAACCCACGCAATCTGCACGCCGGGAGTCCAATTTGGCACCGCATAAAGTAATACACCAGAAACTGCCATAAGCACACCGGACACTAAAATCCACGGCCTTGCTTTGCCCTGCTTCGTGCGGGTCTTATCAATAATACGCCCCATCAAAATATTAGTAACTGCATCAATCACCTTGGAAAAAAACGGCATCATGGTAAAAACAATACCGCTCAATCCCAATACATCTGTGTAAAACTGTGTCAGATAGGCACCGGCAAGTCCGTAAAATGCCATGTACACTAAGCATGGTCCAAAGAAATAACCAAGCCACATTTCCTTTTTTTCCGTATTTGCAGAGGTAATTTTAGATTCAAATTTTTTCCCTGCAAATAACTTGCTCATCATTTTTTGCATACGTTCTCCCTTTCTTACTATTTGTAGTATTAAATGTAAAAAGCCCTTTGATATTTTAAATATATCAAAGAGCCTTTGAGAAATATTATCTCTTTATTTACCTTTTTATCGTAAATTTGACTTATTTTTAAAATCATGAATTTTATGTGTTGTGCGGAATTCTCCCGGCGACTGACCATACATTCTTTTGAATCGTTCCCCAAAATAGCTCTGGGAAGGAAAATTTAAATACTCTGCAATCTCACCTATGCTCTGCTCAGAATATTTTAAAAGATTAGCCCCGGCTTCTAATCTTTTTTCCAACGCATATTCCTGAAGCGTTTTGTGAGTCCGCTCTGAAAAGACCCTGGAAAGATAGCTTGGATTTTTTCCCATTTCTTTTGCCATTTCTGCCAGAGAAAACTTCTTCGTTCTGTATCTTGCAATATATTCCTTACATTGGTCTATTATATCTGACGACTGGTTATCTCTTGCCTTTCTTACCTGACTGCTATATTCATCTGCCATCTCTACATAAAGCTGCAGAATCTGCATAATGTCGGTACAGATAGAGACCTTCTGAAAATACATATCCGCCAAGTGATACGCATCAAATGCGCTCATGCCGCCACGGATAGCCGCCCGGCAGGCAAGTGTAGTAGATGCCACCAGCATATACTCATACTGTTTTAGTGCATTTTGGTTGGAAAATATGCCAATTCTCTCCAGTTTTTCTACATTATCCGAGTCGATCAGCTTTCTCGAGTCCATCCGGGTTCCATTTTCAATTTCTGCAAGCCACTTTAACTCGTCCCGATAAGTGAGGTGACTTTTTTCCTCCGTCATCTTTTGAATTTGATATATCATGGCTTTCTCTTCACCTATCCTCAGTTCTTCTCTATCAGAATTAAAGTGATTACTCTCCGATAATATTTCATCTTCGTTTGTCCGCTTTCCGGTAATCATAAAATACAGAAGTATAAGACCATTCAATACCTTAGCCAAGGACATTTTAGGAATCTGAAATTTCTGATTCAACACACCATGTTTCTTTCTATATGCAGCATTCTGTGCAAAAGATGTATCATCCACCGAAACCGGCCCTAATATGTATAAGTCCTCTTCTTCGTCCAGAAAAGCCATAAAGAAGATTCCATCCTCCTCCGGGAAAATAAGGGGACATTTCTTTTCGTGGCAGGAGTCATACATACAATCCAGTAAAGCTTTCGTCATCTGTGGAATAGTTTCCCTTCTTATAATCACCGATACCTCTTTCTGAATCGGATTTACCTTGTCATATATTTCCATTATGTCTTTTTCTTTATTTAAGACAAACAAATTAATCTGCCAGCCAACATAAAATCTTTCCAGTATGAATCTTCTTTCCTCCAGCGTCATATCTCCTCCATAACCGCAA
>CAZKOR010000246.1:0-5683 GCA_964554405.1 uncultured Bacteroides sp.
TTTGCCTGAAAGTTAAAGCATTTGCGCCAGTTATACTGGTGGGAAAGTTGAGTAATTAATATTATGACAAATGAATTCCCAGCCGGAGCCAGTAAAAATACATATGCGGAATGCATTTTCATTGAAAAGGACGATACGCCGGGAGTGGATTACCATGTTTCTGAATCTTTTGAAAAGATGCTGGACAATAAGGATTTTTATGATATTCTAAAAGAGCTTATTGAGTTTGGAATCAGCCGATATGAGAGAGACTTTATGGAGACGTATAAAGGAACTGATTTTGTACTATATCAGAAGTACACGTATGAGGATGTTTGCAGACTTTTAAATTGGGAAACGAATGAAGTGCCCCTAAATATTGGCGGGTATAAATATGATAAAAAGACAAAAACATTTCCGGTGTTTATTAACTATGATAAGTCAAATGATATAAGTGATACTATAAAATATGAAGACCACTTTACCAGCAACAGTAGTTTAGTAGCCATATCTAAGTCCGGCAGAACGGTATTATCTGAAGATGTGCAGAATTTCTTATATGCAGACGAACGCGGAATACAGGTTCATTTGTTTGTACGAAAAAATAAAGATGATAAAATTTCTAAAGAGTTTTATTATCTCGGACAAATGCAGGCAAGCGGCAAAGTTAAAGAATTTGTGATGCCAAACACGGATAAAACAGCTGTGGAAATAGAATGGCTCCTGGACGTTCCTGTAAGAGAAGATTTGTATGAATACATTGTAAATGAATAAACGTAAGATTTGAAACTTTATGAGTAGGTGATTTTATGGGGCGAATATGGTTAAAAACCAGATATGACCGTGGTATGAATATGGAAATCCCGCATAGTCCCAACTTTGCAAATGCGATGTATGGATTTAGGGAACTTGGCGCTGAGATTATCCCATATCATACGATAGATGAAATTTATGAAAAGGTTGAAAGAGAAGATATAGTGTTGGACTACATAGATCAGTGCAACGCTATATTTAAGAAATTTGGGGTGATACCGTACATTCCGGATTATCCGAATAATATGAAGAAGTTTTTAGGAAGACGCATATGGAAAGATACGATAGACAGTATATCTTCAAATGAAGAAAAATGGTCTGCTGGATATTTTGTAAAGCCGATTCGTGATAAGGCATTTACCGGAAAAATAATTGCCAGTATCGGTGACTTGGCTGGATGCGGAAATTGCAGCGAGAACTATGAGGTATTGGTCTCAGAACCTTTAGACATTCAGGCAGAGTGGAGAGGTTTTATTACATATGACGAACTGATAGATATAAGACCATATGGTATGCTTCTCGACAGGGATAGAAAAAGTTATTTGTATCACTACAACAGTGATACATTAGCACAGATGATGGCGGCATTTTGCGAATGGGATGGCAGACCCGCGGCTTGCAGCATGGATATATGCTATACAAAAGAAGGAAGAACATTATTGGTAGAGTTTAATGATGCTTATGCTCTTGGAAATTATGGATTGCCAAGCATTGCATATGCAAAATTGATTTCTGCAAGATGGGCACAGCTATTGGACAGGAAAGATGAGTATCATTTTTAGATACAAGGAGGCTGCGCTTTAATGAAGAAGGGTGCGATATGAAAATAATACGAGTAGTGGCGGCTATAATTAAGTCAACAAATGAAAAAGGTGAGCCTATTATTTTTGCGACGCAAAGGGGATATGGAGAGTTCAAAGGCGGCTGGGAATTTCCGGGAGGAAAGATTGAAGAAGGCGAAACGCCCAAACAGGCGCTTGTTCGGGAGATAAGAGAAGAACTTGAAACAGAAATAGCGATAGGAGAACTGATTGATACCATAGAGTACGATTATCCGACATTTCACCTTTCTATGGATTGTTTCTGGGCAGAGGTTGTGTCCGGAAACTTAGTTCTAAAGGAGCATGAAGCTGCGAAGTGGCTTACGAAGGCAGAGCTTGATTCCGTAGAGTGGCTGCCGGCAGATATTACACTGATTGAGAAGATAAGAGAGACGATAATATAGACAAGGTGTGGAAGCAGGTATACAAAAGAAAGGGGAATGTTTAGTTATGGAATGGAGTGCGTTATTGTCATCCAAAAGGTTAGGCGGCGAATTGAATCATTCGTATACAGATAGCAAATTTAAGAGAAGTGAATTTGAAATAGATTACAGTAGGATTGTATCAAGTGCATCTTTTCGCAGGCTGCAGGATAAAACTCAGGTGTTTCCGCTGGACAGTAGCGATTTTGTGAGGACGCGGCTTACACATTCTTTAGAAGTGGCTTCGGTTGCAAAAGAATTAGGGAAAGTGGTTGAGCAGTATTTAGTGAAGACGCAATCTGTCCAGCTGAGTTTGGCAGGTGATATTTCCGATATCCTGATGTGTGCCGGATTGCTGCATGATATTGGTAATCCTCCTTTCGGACATTTTGGTGAGACTGTAATTGGCGACTGGTATAAGGAAAAGGGTAGCAAGATTATGTTTTGTGGGGAGACACTGGGGGATGTGTTTAAGGAAGAGTCAGTGAAGTATCAGGACCTTTGCAATTTTGAAGGCAATGCTCAGGCTTTCCGGTTATTAACTAAATTACCTTTGATAGACAGCGACTGCGGAATGAACCTTACATATGCAGTGTTGAACACGATTATCAAATATCCATGTTCTTCAGTAGAGAAAGATGAAAAGAATAGTGATATTAAGTACCATAAAATGGGATATTTTCAGGGGGATATGGAGAACTTCGAAAAAGTGTGCAAAGGTACTGGGACATATGATGGCAGCAGATTTTGCAGGCATCCTTTGACTTATCTAACAGAAGCGGCAGATGATATTGCATATGCAACCGCTGATTTAGAGGATGGATATAAGAAGGGTTTATTTACGTTGGATAAATTTATCAATTTTACTGAACAAGAGCAGGAAAAATACCATGCTAAAATGGATTCAAGTCAGCGGAAATTTACAAAGGAATTATTTGATAAGTTGGGTGAATACCGTAAAGGGATATCTGGTCGGGTCAGTAAGAATGTCGCTGATAATGACTTATATGCTATGCAGAACTGGATTATTTATGTACGGGATTGGCTGATATATTGTGCATTTTATGGTTTTAAGAGATCTTATAATGATATTATGGCAGGAAACTATGAAGATGAATTGATAAAGGGAACCTATCAAGAGTATTCACTGAAAATTTTAAAGAATGCGATGGGTAAGTTTATTTATCCTCAGCCGAAAATCTTAAAATTGGAATTAGCTGCCGACAGTATCATATCCACGTTGCTGGATAAGTTTGTGCACGCAGTTTTATACTATGATTATGAAAGTCCCAATGAACTTAGCAAAGAAGAGAAAAAGCTGCGCGAACCGAGTAAAGGTGACAAAAAGCTGATTGAACTGCTGCCGGATAATTATAAAGAAAATTATAGATTTGAAGTGAATAAGCTGAAAGCTCAATGTGGCATAGGTATGGAGGAAAAGCTTGAGAAAGATAAACTATATCTTCGGCTGTTGCTTGTGAATGATTTTATCAGCGGAATGACTGATACATATGCAAAAACTTTGTATCAGGAATTAAGCGGGATTTATTGAAAGTAATGTAAAATGAACTGTAAGTATTATTTCATCTCACAAACAAATGTTCGACAAAAAAGGACGCTTATGGTATAATAGAGGTGATGAAAATTGAAGCCATCGGAATTGTTTAAAATTAAAACAAACCAAACAGGGTTATATAACATTCAATCAATTGATAATATTTCTTCAATTATGAAAAGAGGATTGCTTTCAAATGAAAAAGCAAATCGAATAGTACATACATCAATATGCAAATGTATACTTTGACCCGCATAATCCGATGCTTTCAGCCAGAAGAGATCAAAATGATAATATTTGTATTCTAAAATTTGATTGTTCAATTTTGGATATACCGGGAGTTATTGTTTCGGATAGAAATGCCTCAAGTGATTATGCAAGTTTTTATCCTCCGATTATTGGAATAAACATAATTGATTTTGAACTTGTTTATGCAAGATATTGGACTGATGATGATTATTATGTGCAAATGCAAAAAAAGTCAATAAAATGTGCGGAAGTTCTTATGCCATATTACATACCTTATGCATATGTTATATGTGCGGCGGTAATTAATAATAATGTTGCAAAGAAACTTGAAGATACTGGCTTTGACAGAACAATTGAAGTTGTTCCTGAAGTTTTTTTCTAAGGAGATGAGTAGATGATAGTAAAAATAGGAAATATGTTTGAAAGTAAATGTACCACTATCGTCAATACTGTTAATTGTGTAGGGGTGATGGGAAAGGGAATTGCGTTAGAATTCAAAAGGCGATATCCGGAGATGTATGGCGAGTATATTGATAAGTGTAATTTAGGAGAAGTTAAGGTTGGAAAACCTTATGTTTATAATAATGCAGACGGAATGAAAATTTTGAATTTTCCCACAAAAGACCATTGGCGGTCTCCATCGCGTTTATCATATATAATTGATGGATTAAATTGGTTTGTAAAGCATTATGAGGAATATGGAATAAAAAGTGTAGCATTTCCACCATTGGGTTGTGGAAATGGAGGATTAACTTGGAAAATAGTTGGGCCAGTAATGTATAATAAATTGTGTGATTTGCCTATTGATATTGAAATATATGCTCCATATGGAACAAATCCTAAAGAAATTACATTGGATTTCCTTAAAAGTGAGGCAGTAAATGAAGATGTTCATGGAAGTAAGCAGATGCATGTCAATTCTAAATGGTACCTAATTCTTCAAGTTGTAAGAGAATTGAATGAGCGAGAATATTCATTAAAAGTTGGTAGAACTATATACCAAAAAATATGTTATGTGCTTACAAGAAATGGTGTTGATACAGGATTTGCTTTTTCTAAAGGGGAATTTGGACCGTACTCAGCACAAGCAAAAGAATCGATAACTGCACTGGCTAATGCGAATCTTATTATGGAGAAACAATTTGGTAAAATGATATCATTAAGTGTTTCAGATAATGTTGTAATTTCAAGAGAAAAATATACTAATGATGAATGGGATGCTGTAAAGAAAACGGTTGATTTGTTTGGACGAGTAAAGAGGACTGAACAAGCAGAAATGATAACAACGGTTTTGTATTCATATGATCAACTTGTTAAGGAAAAATCTTGTGTATCTGATAAAGATGTGTATGATTTTGTGCTAAAATGGAAACCACATTGGAAAGATGAAAAAGAATTTGAATTATGTGATACTATTCATAATATGGCAATGTTATCGTTAATGAAAATTTCGCACAGTACGGAATTAATGGATACAATTATTTTTTGAAAGCGGTATTGAGGCATCTTTGAGAAAGGTGCCTTTTTATATCGATTATTCCCAGTTTCCTTGAAAGTAAATTTCCGATGTATTATAATAGATATGTTAAATTATCTGCATGAGTTAAAAATCAGCAGATAATTTAATGATTATTTTTTGGAGATAGAAATCATGGAAAAAAGAACAACACGTTTTCTGAATATAAGCCTTGTTCTGGTATCATTTTTCTGTATATTCATATTTATCATCCAGACAATTTCTGTGAATCTCATGGGAGAAGATGCCATTAGACGACTGGGTATCTTTTATATGTCAGGAATCAGCGAACAGGTATCCGCACATTTTGGAACTACCATTGAGCTCC
>CAZKOR010000247.1:0-5651 GCA_964554405.1 uncultured Bacteroides sp.
AAAATGGACGGCCTTACTTTTGACGACGTCCTCCTTATTCCCGCTTTTTCAGACGCCCATGACAATTCCTCCTTAAGATTAATGAACAAAGAATGGACGACCCAAGGAGGGAGGGTTACTTACACCAAAATGGTGCGACCGGACTACCTACCGGTTCTGCAAGATTAACTTGCGTTGTGTTTTTATCTTTGCTTTTCTATATTGCCACATTTAAACATATTTTTCAATACATTCATCCAGAACAGGAACCATATAAATAAATCGCAAGGAGCCTTTAACTTCTTTTTTATCCTCCATAGTATATCAAAACAGGGAGATACACTAGTTATCTCCCTGAAAAAAATTAAAAGGTTCACATTCAAAGTAGAGAAGCACTTAAATTAAAGAGTTATATCTTCAACATTCACGCCTAAAGATGATAACTTTGCAACCGCTAACTTAATAGAATAGTCAAGCATCTCGTTTTCGTGATCACCGTTTGCTTTTTTGATTTGTTGTAGTTCTGCATATCGGTCAATAGTAATTGTGATTAACTCTTTATCTGACATTTCCTGTACCATCCTTTCACCGCCTCTTTCATTAATAATGTTTACTGATATAATCATTATAGCGGATTATATGCAAGGTGTAAAGCCAATTCAATTCTTCCTCTTAGAAATCACCAGATACAACATATACCAAACCATACAATGTCCCAAAAGAATAAAAACATCTTTTACCGCCGCATCCCGGCTGCCAGTCCACAATCCCATAATTCCCTCAAAAGTTGCCTGAGAGGGAACAAGATAACAGACTGCGGAAAGAAACGGATTGCTGATTCCCACAAGAAAACTCACAATCGGCACAGCCATAAATAGCAACATTACAACTTTAATATAAACTACGCCAACCATCAACCCATCGGAAACCTTGCCGATAAATAAGCCAATCAACGCAGCCACAAATGAAGAGAATACAATTAACATCAGCATAAGCGCAGCGTTTTGTAAAGAAAGCCGAAAGCAAATACAGGCAGTGATAATCGAGGAAATGCATCCGCAGATAAACCCGATAATGAGTTTTTGTATAACATACTGACCGGACGTCATTGGCAGGATTTCATTGATAAAAGCAACTCCGTCCTCCTTTTCGGAAATGATATTCATGGCGTTAAAAGTACATCCCATAAACATAGCGACAATCAAAGTAATTACAATAAACATATCCTGAGCTCCCGCTAATATATCAGGACGCTCTAAAATCCGAATTTTTATCTGTGAAGCCATCTGCCGCTGTTCATATAAAGTGGGAAGTAAATCTGCACTCTGCCGGAAAATATCTAATTCATCACCGGCCACTATGGTTCTCATACCGTTTTCATCTGTTTTCACACCAATTAAATTTGTTGACGTTTCATTGACTTCTCTGGTCAGTTCTTCCAACGTTTCATATACCGTAACCTCACCATATCGTTCGAGCCATGTGACAATCTGCCGGGACGTCTCTCCTTTTATTACGCCGAAATGAAATTCTCCCAATGAAGAAAGATCAATCGAACCGACAAAATGCAAAATGGCTGCAACAATAATCGGCAAAAGAAACGTCATCATGCAGAACTTATCATGCAATACACTTTTTAACTGATACTGCAATCCTCTCATGATTATCCCTCCTTTCCCATTTCCCTGCAAAATACATGCTGTGTCCATATAAACAATACAGCAATTGCACCCAGACACCCCGCATAATAAAGCAGGCTGTCTACAGGCACTCCAAAATACGCATTTTTTAATCCCATATAAATATGATAGAACGGATGAAATACAATCCAATCAAACTTGACAGATGTATTCGCGGACAAAAATACCGGAGTCGCAGCAAAAATAGCAATTAGCAGATATGTGAGTGTAAACTGCCGGAAATCTTTTAACAGCAAAGCACAGACCAATCCGGTCAACGCCATAATCAGTGACAGAAATGCCGTTTGCAATAAAACTACAGGCAATATTGTTGCCGCCTCCGATACCCCGACATTTAGCATAGTAAGCAATACGGCAAAGACTAAGTCGGACAGTAAAAACACTGTCAGCTTAGACAACAGGAACAGATTTTTCCGTATGGGCAAAACGGCATGGACACGGATAACGCCCATACTCTTTTCCTTAAACAAAACTGCGGCAATCCCCAGAAAGCCAACGGCAGCAATCTCAAAAAACAGCAATTCGCATGTAATCTCTTTCCGCGCCTTTTGCTCCGGTGTATGAAAACCTACAACCTCAGCATTATAATTTTCTGGCGGCTGTAAGAGAGAAAACGCATAGTCAGCCCGATGCCTGTCAACTTTTTCACTTCCCCTGTATAACACGAACTCAGCTTCCCCGGTACTGGCATCAATACCGACACTTGTGTCATCATTTTGCAGAAGCATATTCAGTTCATCTTTGTCAGAAACCGTCTGGACCAATGGCGAAACCGCTGCCTGTGTTCCCGCAGGATCATATAAATACACATTGTATAACTGCATATTCATAAATCTGACATATCCCAGGTTCACATACAAAGTATACAGAATTAAAAATCCTAATGACATAAGAAAAAATTTCCCCGACACCATGAGCCGGACATCCTTTTTCAGCAAGGAGCTAAAACCTTTCATAACGCCGCCCCCTCTCATCCTAACCGCTTTCCCGTATATTGGATAAACATATCCTCCAATGTCGGTTCTTGCGTATGAATACTGATAATTTCATCATGCGGAAAGGTAATTCCTGCCTCCACTTCCGAAGTTTCCATTATTTTTTCTTTTCTCTTCCCCTGATGAAAATAAGAAATCACGATACGATGATTACTGTTTTTCTCTTTTAGATTTTTAGGCGTATCCAATGCTGCAATGTTACCGTTCACTATAAAAGCCACGCGGTCACAAAGCAAATCAGCATCCAGCATATTATGGGTCGTCACAAATACCGTCGTTCCTTTCTTTCGCTCTTCTTCAATGATTCTGCGAAACAAAACTGCACCGGTCGGGTCAAGTCCGCTGGTTGGTTCATCCAAAAACAGCAGCTTCGGATTGCTGATTAATGCCCTCGCCATGCTTACCCGCTGCCGCATTCCTTTTGAATAAGAGGAAACCGGTTTTTTCAAAAAATCCCGCTTAAACTCCAATGTTTCCAACAATTCCCCCACATCACGCAGCTGCGCTTTCGGATAAAACGAGGAAAAATATTTTAAATTATCCACAGCGCTTAAATTTGCATACAGGTAAGGAAATTCAAACAAGACGCCAATCTTTTGAAAAAATTCCTGCGTGTGTGCCTGCTCAATATCCTGACCGAATAGAGCCACCCTACCTCCATGCCCTTTTAAAATCCCTGTCAGTATCTTCTGGGTTGTTGACTTTCCTGAACCGTTCGGTCCCAAAAATCCAAAGATTTCCCCTTCTTTTACGGTAAAGTTCAGACCGTGTAACGCTTGTTTATCTTTCCCATAGGAAAAAGTTAAATCTTTTACCTCGATCATTCATCTTCACCCCATTTCCCATGCTGCTCCCTTTTCTTCTCCTGTTCCCGTATACTCCACCATTTCATAAATTTGATTTTGCACGGAACAGAAACTCCTATTACCGCAACAATGACAATCCACCAATACCATTCCATTCCTAAAAACATATACAGCCCCTCCTTTGTTTGTTTTCTATTGTGTGTTGTCATAAAAATAAAGGAGAACTGTGAAATTGAAGTGTTATTACCGTGAAAACAATGAAAAAAAAGATATGTTTATTCGCTCATTGGAATCATAAAATAGAATCGCACTCCATCCGAGAGATTCTCTACTCCGTAAGCTAAATTCTGCATAGATAAAATCTGTGAAACAACGGCAAGTCCCAATCCGGAACTGCCATATTTAGAATTGTCATCCCTGTAAAATTTTGTCCAGACTTTTGACAGATTCTCCTGCGGAATGATTGCTCCCTGATTATAAATGAAAAAATGCAATATCCCCGCCTGTGCTGTCAAAGAGAGCTTTAAAACTCCTCCCTGCGTCACATTCTTTTTGGCATTGATAATCAGATTATTTAAGACCTGCTCCATACGCGCTTTATCCGTATAAACATAAGCCTTATGTTCAGGCAGTTCGTATTGCAATTCATAATCCGCATCCGGCACATCAACCAACAGACGTCCGGCAGCAGTTTCCAGAAATTCCACAAAATCAAACCGTTCCGGAATAAGCCTTGATGCTCCGCTCTCCAAAGCGGATAAATCTAACAGTGTGGTTATCAATTCACTCATTCGCTCCGTCTCCGCTATGATCACTTCCGAATACTTCTGTTTTTTATCCTCGTCCGTTTCGTCCTGCATCCCCTCTGCATAAGCACGGATAACACCCAAAGGTGTTTTCATTTCATGAGAAAGCCGGTCTGCCAAATCCTTACGCTCGGTTAGTAACAATCGCTCTTTTTCCACATCTTTTTCAAGCTGCCGATTAACTGCTTCAAGTTTCGAGAGAGTCTGCTGCAAATTATCAGCCATCGTATTAAGACTTACAGCCAGTTCTCCAAACTCATCATTCGCAGCCATTGTACAAGGTTCGGAAAAATCCAAATTTGCCATCCGCTGTGCGGTACTGTTCAACCTCGAAATGGGATCTGAAATAAAACGCCCCATTAGAAAATCAACAATGAGAACAATTACAATCACAAAGCCCATCCAGAGAATATAAGAAATGTCAGAATCAATTTCCATCTTTCTCGAAACAATATAGGAAAGAATGAGCAGAATACCCGCCAATTTTGAAAAAAATAATATTTTTTTACGAACAGTGCGTAATGTAAAGCTATCAACTAATTTCATTCTGTCACCTCAAATTTATAACTGGAACGGATTAACGTAACAATATGTTTCCCTTCGCTTCCCAATTTCTGCCGCAGAGTCTTAATATGCGTATCTACTGTACGGGAGCTTCCCTCAAAATCATATCCCCAAATCCTGTTAAGAAGCTGCTCACGTGTAAAAAGCTGTCCCTGATTCGTCATAAAGAGAGAAAGCAATTCGTACTCCTTATGGGTAAGCGTAATCTCCTGCCCGTCCACAAAAATCTTATGGGAAGATGCCATCATACTGATTTTTCCTGCACTCAATGTATCCATCAGTTCAGACGATACACGGCGCAGCAAAGCATTGACTTTTGCCAGCAAAACTTTAGGACTGAAAGGCTTGGTTGCATAATCATCCGCACCATATTCATATCCTTTTAACTTATCGCTTTCTTCGCCTTTCGCTGTCAGCATAATGATGGGCATATTGCTCATTTCTCTTGCTATCTTACAGACGGAAAAACCATCGATATGCGGCATCATAATATCTAATATCATTAAATCCATAGGATTACTTTTTAAAATCATCAAAGCATCTACACCGTCATCCGCAGTAAAACAGGTATGCCCGCCTTTCTGCATATAAGAAACGATAATATCCTGCATATTTTTTTCATCTTCTACGATTAAAATTTTAGCCATAAAATTATTTCACTTTCTTCATCTCAAAAAACCATATCATTTCTTTACCAAAACCGCAAGTTATGGGGGTAACTTTTGCATTTTTTTCATTTTTATCCCCAGCAATTCACGCATATATATGTATGAAAGTTCCTGCGATAATGGATACGGTTTC
>CAZKOR010000248.1:0-2497 GCA_964554405.1 uncultured Bacteroides sp.
CACCAACTCTCTGTCATCCGGATAGACCCATTCTTTGATATAATCCGCATCAAAACCCGTAAATTCACGCACCATACGCTCTGACGGAAAAGTTTTAGCAAAACGGGAACTGACACGGTATGCTTTTATCCGGTTTTTGTCCAAATCCGCATAAAAAATCGATTCGTAATCAATGCTGAGACCCTCTATAACTTCGAGACGTCTTAGCTGCTCCTGAAGGAGTTTCTCTCTTTCGCTTTTTCTGCGTCTGTGCTTTTCCGTAGCGTCTCCTACAAACACATAGAAAATATCTCCAAAGTACTCATTATGTACAAAATGCCCATAATCCTCAATCCAGCGGATTTCACCGTCCTTTCGGATAATACGGTACTCCACATAATCCATATCGTATTGGTCTTTCTCAATCTGCTCCTTGATGCTTAACTCTATCTCATCCAAATCATCCGGATGCACAATGCCCCGAAAAGAATTGCCGGTCAGTTCTCTAAACTCTTCTATCGTGTCACAGGCAAATATACGAAGCACTTCCTTATTGGCATAAATAAGTTCTTCTGTCTCATTTGCACGATAAATGAAAAAACCGCCCGGCATCTCATCTAAAAAAAGCGTATTTTCTAATATCTCCTGGTCAATTTTCATTTGTTTTTCCAAATGTAGTTTCCTCCGACTGTTAAACAACAAACAGTAATCATACTATTTTACTTTACAATATTTTCTTTCGTTTTTAGTATAGCATGAAAACAGAGTATTGAGCAATTGTTTTCCGAATTTAATTACCACTCAATCACTACTTTGAATAAATCTCCGTCTGTTTCTATGCTGAATTTACCTCCTTGTAATTCTGTAAGATTTTTGGCAATCGCAAGACCAAGACCGCTTCCTTCCGTATTTCTGGAGGCGTCTCCCCGCACAAATCTTTCACTTAAATCCTGTGGATTTCCGATAATTTCCTGTGCGGAAGTATTTTTCAATTCAATATGAATACCGTCTCTGCGATTTCTTTCTCCCTCTTTTCTATACACCACCACAAATACTCTGGTATCCGGCATGGCATATTTTAAGATATTGGTATACAGATTTTCAAAAATCCGGTAGGTCTTCTGGCTGTCTAACTCCAATATGACTTTCTCCTCAGGCATGGTAAAACGGATATGCAGTCCTGCCTGCTTCATTTTATCCTCATGTTCTAAATAAACCTGACGGATCAGATTACAGATATCTACCGGAACCGGCTCTAAATTCACATTTCCGCTGCTTGTTTTACTGACTTCAAATAAATCTTCAATTAATATTTTCAAACGCAGGGATTTCCGCTCTAATGTTTCCAAATATTCCTTCCGCTGCTTATCCGTAATATTTTCTTCTTTTAACAGCTCCGTATATGTGATGATTGCCGTAAGCGGCGTTTTCAAATCGTGGGAAACGTTCGTAATCAGCTCCGTTTTCATTCTCTGGCTTTTTACTTCTTCCTCCACTGCTTTTTTAAAGCCGTCCTGAACTTTATATAATTCTTCCTTATAGGATTCAAAAATTCCGAATTCCTCATCAAAGTCGTTATCAAAATTTCCTTCTGCAATCGAATTGGTTGCCTCTAGCAACAATTCATACTGTGTCTGGATTTTATAAATATATTTCTTTAGGAAATAATACAGTGCCGCAACATACACAACCAGCCCAAAGATTCCGAAAACCCAGAACAGGCATGCCGTTGCCAGCAAACAGAAATTAATAAAAAGGAGTCTTCGCAGCAGTGTATTCATATCCTTGCTTAAATCAAGTTCAAGAGCCTCTTTTTTAAACTTCCGGTATATCTTTTTGCCGGTACCGAATATGTTAGCGCAGACTATATACAAAAAGCATCTTTCCTTTATATACTTTTTCAGTCCGTAAACAATATCCGAAAATTCCAGACAACAGAAATACCATGTTCCGAATAAAACGGCAAGGATACAGAAACAGAGAACATTCTTAATAATTTCATATTCCATTCCCAGTTCCAGATTTACCGGAAAAGCGTCATTGATAAAGTCTAATATACTGTCATTTCCAACGCTCGTAACGAACTCCAAAATCAATTCGCCGCCGCAGGCAAATATAATAAAAGAACCTATGATAACAATTGCTTCAATCGGCGTCTTTCTCTCCCTTTTGCCGGCAAGCAGCTGCGGTCTGCACAGGGCAATCAGCATGACAAGTGCGAAAATAACAAGTAAAAATATCAGATAAACATTTATCACACCCGCCTGCGCATAACTGTAATATTGCGGATAGGGACCGAAATTTTTGCCTAAATAAGCGCCTGCATATCCTCTGTTTTGAAATCTGCCTATCTGCTCTTTCGTTATCGCATAGATAAAAACAGCATTCGCCGGTTTCTTCTGGCTTAAAGTAAGCAGTTTTTCTATATTATCCGTTTCATCATAATAAAAAGCATATACCTCTGTTGCATCCCGGCCGCTTAAAAGATAACCGTCCTGTCCGCGCTCTGCTTTCTGCA
>CAZKOR010000248.1:2597-5599 GCA_964554405.1 uncultured Bacteroides sp.
CTCTATCGGTCTCGTTGTATTTTTCAGTTCCGTTTTTGTACTTTTATCAAGCACATAATAATCCATGCTTTCTTCGATATCTTCCAGATAAGAATCATGTATTACCCCCGCTGCATACTCTATCTGACTCACATAAATCTCTAATATGCTCTGATACCTGCCCACATCATGGAAAGATGCATTTTTTAACGTTGCAAGCTCTAATAAATATGCTTTCATTTTCGCCTGTTCTTCAGGAGCAGCCGTTAACACATCGTCACTCGTTTCCAATTCTTTTTCCAGATACAGCTCTTCATAGGTATAAATCTTAGCGCCGCTCTTATCCAGAACATTCTTGTAAAGTCCGTAATTGCAATGAATAAGCGCTGTAAGAAATTCCGCGCTTTCGATACTGTCGCTGCCTGCCTCTTCATAATGAGTCCGCGCTTTTTTATCAAACTCAGGCATCAGCGCCGTAAAGAGCGCTGCTGCTATCGCGACAACGAAAACACCTACCCATTTTGCTCCGTTTCCTTTTTTATATGTGCTGCTTTGATTACCATTTTTCAATTTTGTATCCAACACCCCACACCACCTTTAAATATTTTGGTTCTTTCGGGTTAATTTCTATTTTTTCCCGAATTCTTCTGATATGTACCATAATGGTATCCGTATTAATTGCCTGTTCGTTCCAGACACGCTCATAGATTTCCTCTGCGGAAAACACTCTGCCCGGAGATTTCATAAGAAGCAGAAGAATCTTAAATTCTAACGGCGTCAGTTTTACGGGATTTCCGTCAACTGACACTTCCACCGTATTTTCATTCAACTCCAGACCGCCTGTCACATAGATTTTTTCACTCTCTGCTCCGCCGTCTACCGCATCCAGATACTTTCTGTAGCGGCGAAGATGGGAATTCACTCTTGCAAGCAGTTCCATTGTTGTAAACGGCTTTGTCACATAATCATCCGCTCCCATGTTAAGTCCCATGATTTTATCTACTTCCTCGGATTTTGCAGAAAGCATGATAACCGGAAAATCATATCCCCGCTCCCTGACTTTCATCATCATCGTAATGCCGTCCATGCGGGGCATCATCACATCCACAATGGCAAGATGGATCTTCTCCCTTTCTATCTGTTCTAACCCCTCTATGCCATCGGCTGCCTGAAATACCTGATATCCCTGATTTTTCAAATATATTTCAATACCCTCACGAATTTCCTTATCATCCTCTACAATCAAAACATGAAATGTGTCCAAGCTGCTCCTCCCCTCCTCCCGTCTATACTCGGCAGCCTGCCGTTTACAAGCGGGAATGTACTGCGATTATAATTTTGTTCAGTAAACTCTATGAGTTTATTATAATAAACGGCAGCCCATTTAGCAATTTCCCGCATCTCATATTTTCTCGCCGTTTCCAATGCCCCCTGTTTCAGATATCCCCGATCCTGCATTAAAAGGTTCTCCAGTTGATTAGCATATTCCGTTTGCGACACATTTGTCATATATCCGTTCCTGCCGTTTACTACAATGTCCCGGACTCCGGAAGCATTCAGTGCAAGTACCGGTGCAGCAGCCGCCATTGCTTCTAAAATCACAATTCCCTGTGTTTCCGATAAAGAGGTAAATAGAAATAAATCCGCAGCGCCATAATAATTTTTGATTTTCTCATTGGGTACTTTACCGACAAATATCACCTCCTCCTGTATTCCTAATTCCCTTGCGCATTTACTAAGCTGCTCTTTGTATGGTCCCTCTCCCACTACCGCCAGCCGGAAATCGGATTGTCCACTGCCCTTTCGTATGGCAAGCGCCTGTAAAAGAAACTCAATATTTTTTTCTTTTGCCAGTCTCGACACCGTACAAAACAAATATTTTTTCCCTCCAAGCAGCTTTTCGCGAAGTTCTCTTACTGCATCTTCATCCGTTTCAAAACTGTCCGGACAAAGTCCCGTAGGCAAAACGGCAATCTTTCTCTTATCCGAAATTTCTTCCAGATACGCCTGCATAGACGGCGTCGGTGCAAAAATAAGGTCACACTTATGCATAAAGTGATTCATATAAGCCGGAAGAATATCTTTAAGGAAGTCTGCTTTAATATAATGCAGATACTGTTCATACCGGGTATGATAGGTAAAGCAGAGCGGCACATGATATTTTCTTGACAGATACAGTGCCATATTGCCGATGAGCATAGGATGATGCACATGAATCACATCAAACTTACCCAACCGAAACTGCTGTTCTATTTTAGCATCCAGAACATTAGGAACGGAAAAACCGTTTGCAATCCCTTTCACCAGTGAATGATAACGCACAACATCCTCTTCTTCTTTCTGCTCATTATAGCTTGGCGCAAATATAACAACTTCATGCCCGATTTCCCTAAGACCCTGACTCAGTCTCTCTATGGAAACAGGAACCCCTGCCACAAACGGTTTATAATTGTTTGTCATCATTGCAATTTTCATCTTAATCACCATGCCTCTCTCAGCCTGCCATTCCGGCAAATACGGCGTCTCCCAAAATATATCCTGCTCCTACAAATACCAGATTCCATAGGAAAACACCAAGCGCGGAACTGATTGTATATTTCATAAAATCAATTTTCAGTACGCCCGCCGGAATAGAAATCAATGTCCTGACCATAGGAATCAATTTACTTAGGAAAATACCGAAGCATCCCCGCTTGCGTATCATTTCAAAGTTTCTCTCAATCGGTTCTCTGTGTTTCGGAAACTTTGTCAAATATTTTTCCAAAAGCAGACTCCCGCCTGTCCTGCCGAGGAAATATAAAATCCAACTGCCGAGTAATCCTGCCGCTAACGTAATCAACATGACTGCCGGAAAATGAATATTGCCTTTTGCCGCCCACACACCGGACAACGGCATGATAACTCCTGCCGGAAATCCGGGCATATTCATATATTCCAGTAATACGATAACGAAAATTGCAACTGCGCCATATTTTGTAAAATAAAATGTTATGGTATCAACGCCCATGTTTTTATACCTCTCT
>CAZKOR010000249.1:0-5596 GCA_964554405.1 uncultured Bacteroides sp.
TGTTTCTTTTAATACAACAGCCCAAAGTCCAAAACCGCACTCTGCATATCTTTTGCATAAGAGAGTTAATTAATTACCAGACAAATCGGAAATCACAAAATTTTTGCCATATAATATTCATCAACAAACATTGATTTTTTTCTGTTTCCCTCTCTCTGCAGTATATCGTCTTTCAATTCTTGGATATTAGTACGTTGTTCTCTTTCCTTTGGTTCGTACATCATATAATTTATTTGTTCTCCTCCTTTAAAAGAATTACACCACAAACATACAACACGTGCAACATACAAAAAGAAAAAATGGGGAGTGAAAATCAAGAAAATTTTTTAAATGATACTTGATATCCTGACATGATACATTTAAACTGTATATAGAGTTGTTTCTATATTTTTCCAAAAAAGAGATAAAAATATAGTAATATTTCATGTTATGAAAGGGCATGGAATTTTATAAGAGCAGTAACTGTGGCACGTATAATAGGAGGTAGATATAGTGCACGTAAAAAAAGGAGCTAAAGTATCAAAACACGATTGCTATCAGAGAAAGAGTCAGGGAAAAAGACAAAGGTGGTTGACTGCAAAGTCAAGTCTTGCCATGTTTTTAAGCATGATATTGGTGTTTCAGTCTGTTGACAGTATACCGGTGCAGGCAGCGGAATTGACAAATCAGGTCAGTGAAACGGCAGAAACGGCAGAAACACCAGAGAGCAAAGACATCATTATCATCCTGGAGGTTAAAGTGAATGATGAGACAGTGGGAACACCAGAGGGTAACAGCAGTGATGACCTGGAGACACTAGAGGGTGGAAGTAACGATACCCCGGATTTTTTAGAGAGCACAGATACTGCAAAGACGCCGACCGAAGATACAGAAAGCAGCGAGACTTCACAGGCAACGACTGAAAGTGCAGGAGACAGCAGTGCTGACGAAACACAGACAGAAACCACAGGAGACAGCAGTACTGACGAAACACAGACAGAAATTACGGGAGACGGCGACATTATCGAAACTCCGGCAGAAACCACAGAAGACGGCAACATTACCGAAACTCCGGCAGAAACCACAGAAGGCAGTGACGTTACCGAAATATCGGCAGAAACCACAAAAGACGGCGACGTTACCGAAATATCGGCAGAAACCACAAAAGACGGCGACATTACCGAAACTCCGGCAGAAACCACAGAAGACGGCAACATTATCGAAACACTGGCGGAAACCACAGAAGGCTGTGACATTATTGAAACACTGGCAGAAACCACAGAAAGCAGTGACGTTACCGAAACACCAACAGGAGAAACGGGCAGTGAAACTGCGGAAAATTCCACAGAAGCAGAAGGAAATGATGAAACGGCTGCGGAAACCGTAACAGAGGAGACAATAATAGAAGAGATGATTGCGACACTTTTGAAAGAGTCTGCTGAGAGTGAGTCGGGGAGTGGAACGACAGTGGTGGTGTCAAGGACTGCGGACGTAGTGTTTGTGATAGATGTTTCGGCTTCAATGGGTGGACATATAACAAAAGTAAAGAATCGAATCGCAGAGTTTAATGCGCTATTGGCTGAGGCTGATGTGGATGTTCGTATAAATTTTGTGCTTTTTAGTGATATTACTTACGGCGAAAAAACACAATGTACCGGATGGAATTCCACTACGGAAGAAGCAACAACGGCTCTCAACAGTATTACAATGATGGGAGGAGGAGACGGACCTGAAACGCCTATAGATGGGATGGGATCAATGTTTCAGGACGATTTCGGCTGGCGGGAAAATGTTGCAAAATTCAGTATTTTGCTGACAGATGCGACATATAAGCCGGATAATACATATAATTATACTGATCAGGATATAGCGACAAAACTTAAAGATAATAATATTGTATCCTCTGTAATCGCAAGTCCATACGATGCATCTTATAATCAATGGATGGTAAATGGGGGGCAGAAAGGTGATATCACATCGGATTACCAGTTTCTGCTGGACTGGGTTAAGGATGTCATTATTCCCAGTGTGGATGAGATGTTTCCCAATGAGGAGAATAAGCTTCAGAATATAACGATTGAAGTAAGAAAAGATAATGTTCCTTGGCCGGAACATGGCAAAAACTTTATACTTCAAAATCGTGACAATGAATCTTATGTAAAAGATTTTAACGCCGTAGAGAATGGAAATTACCAGCTATATGAGGTTACAGTCTCAAATGAATATTTGGATACAGAAGAGAACATAACGGTTGACGGAAAAGATATAACGGCTACAGCGAATTATTATACCGTATACTTTGTTGATGGCGATAATGTTTATGATCAAACCTCTGAACAGGCGTCTCAGATTGTATTAAAGGGTCAAACGGCTTCCGAGCCAAATTCGCCGACAAAACCGGGCTATACATTTGACAAATGGGTGACAGAAAATAACGGAATGACTCTCTTTGACTTTTCCGAAGGGATTAAAGGCACGAGGTATGTATATGCCAAATGGAAAGAGAATAATGTAACGATCGATGTAAGAAAAGATAATGTTCCTTGGTTGGAGCATAGTAAAAACTTTATACTTCAAAATCGTGACAATGGATCTTATGTAGATAATTTTATCGCCGTAGAGAATGGAAATTACCAGATATATGAGGTTATAATCCCAGATGAATATTTGGATACAGGAGAGAGCATAACAGTTAATGGAGAAGATAGCACAGCTACAGTAGATTATTATACTGTATACTTTGTTGATGGCGATAATGTTTACGAGCAAACCTCTGAACAGGCATCCCAGATTGTATTAAAGGGTCAAATGGCTTTCCAGCCAAATTCACCGACAAAACTGGGCTATTCATTTGACAACTGGATGACAGAAAATAACGGAATAACTCCCTTTAGCTTTTCCCAAGGGATTGACGGTACGACGTATGTATATGCCAAATGGAGGAACAATACATATCTTATAGAACCTATCAATAAACCTCAGCAGGAAGCCCTTGAAGAAGTTAGGGAATTCCTAGTGGATGTCAGCAGCCCTCCTGCAGATACTGACGCAATTGTCTTTGTTGATACAATTGCCAACAAAGAACCTGTTCCGGCTCCTAAAGACAACGAACCAGAGACTGGCGACACTTCTCATGTAGAAATTTATGCAACGATTGGCATGATTTCAGGTCTTTTTTATCTGTTGCTTTATTTCACGGACAGAGAGAGCGGAATGACGGAGGAGCAAAAGAAAGAAATTGTAGGAGCCTTGGTAGAATGGGCGAAAAAGGGAACATGCATTCGGAAATATGCTGCATTGGCAATTATCTTTGTAATTTTGCTTTATTACCACAGTATCGGGAAACGCACAACGGCAGAATGGAAAACTCTGTATGAAAGATAAAATATAAGTGCAAAAAGCCGGAAGTCTGATAATATCAGAGGTTCCGGCTTTTATATGTGTCCAAAAAGATTCTGATAAAATGAGTCATTCGGATTGATATACCATCTATCCATAGAATATAAGGTATGATACAAATACTTCCACATTGGAATGCCGTCATATCTTTTCATCCAAAGTTCATCCGAAATACATTTCATTAAATTTTCCCCTCTCCGCACGTATATATCCTACCTCTTTTCCCCGGAAAATAAAACCCAGTCCTTACAAGCGTCTGTCCAAAAGCGAACAGTACAACAGAACCAAAAAGCATGGGCAACCCGTTCATTATAACAGTCAGTCCCCTTTCTACCTTTATATTTCCCAGTGTCACAGGGATAAAGGAACTTTTAGCATACTGCTTAGGTTTTCTTAGGAGCCGTTACCGAATTTAAAATCTCATTGATATCCTCCGGTGATCTCATAGAATCAATGCTATATTCTAAACGTGGTAATATATGTATCATCCTGCTACCCTCTTCTTTCATTCATACTTCCATTATCTCGTTTCTACAATGCCCTTGAATAAAATAGCCGGATATGCTATATTATAATCACAAAAGGAACAACCGCCCACAAGGGGTTGACCATTAAAAAGCGATAGAAATTCCGCCCTCTCAACTGGTCAAGTATACAAGGGCGGTTTTTCTATCTGTAATACTAGAAAAACGCTACTGACTTATCAAAATGATTAAGGTCAACACCTTGCAGTGACACGATTATTCCCATAGCCCAATCTTATCATATATCCCATTGCAGAACAATCATTATATCGAATATTCATAATCATTCGTACATTTATGCAATTTGTCTAACTGAATTTTGTTTATATTCCTCAATTATCAAAAATAATTCGGCATATCCTCCGCAGGATACTCCCTGTTCATGTTAAGCACATGTGGCCATTTCCCTATGTCCTCTATTATAAATCCGTAAATAATCCCCATATGACGGTGCCAATGTCTGAACTGTCCTAAAATCAAACGAAATCTGCTCATATCACAATCTTCCGGCTCTTTAGAAAGGTCTGCATCCTTAAGCGTCACAATATAATTTTGTATTTTATCCTGAATTCGATAAAAATAATCATCCGGAATACATTTCATTAAATTCTCCGTTTCCCATAATGCCCTCTCTGTCAAATATCTTATATCGTCACATAACATTATCTTTCACTCCTTGTAGCCCTCGTTTACTTTCTCCGCGCAATAGAGAAAAAAGTCCATATCTACATACCTGAAATTTTTAGTAACCTTATCAATAATTTTCATATCATTTCGAACAGCAACATTTTGAGAAGCTGTATGTGTATCTCTGATTATAGAATATACGCTGTTAGCATTAAGAACCGAGAAAGCATATTCTTTACATGCAATTGCTGCTTCTGTTGCATAACCGTTGTGCCAATATGCTTTTTGGAACAAATATCCTATTTCTAAAAGCTCTTTTTCCCGCCAGCCCTGCATTGTTAATCCGCATTGACCAATCATCTCGTTTGTTTCTTTTAATACAACAGCCCAAAGTCCAAAACCGCACTCTGCATATCTTTTGAATTGCCTGCTCATCCAAGCTTGTGCCTCTTCTACGCTAAATGCCTTTTCATAGGCAGCACGCATCACATCCTCATCACACAATATTTCGCATAGTGCATCAAAATCAGACTGCACCATTTCTCTCATAATAAGACGCTCTGTTTCTGTTATAATTCTTCCATGTTCTTTATTCTTTACCACCATTCATAATCTCCCCATATCCCGCTTTATCTAAATCTAAAGATTCGATTTACATTTCAAAACCGCTTTTTTCATACAAATGCCTTGCTGCAGGAAATCATCATATAATTTGTTTCAATATCAAGAGCATTCAGCAAATTCCAAAATCTTTCAACATCTTCCATTTCTATTTTTTTATATGTAATCATTCGTAATCTTACCTCAAATAATTTTTTATTTAAGCAGTTCTTCCAATCTTCTTCTCGCATTTTTCGCCGGAAAATAAAACCCACTCCTTGCAAAAACCTGTCCAAACGCAAAAAAAGCAACAGTAGCAAAGAGCATCGGCACCCCATTCATTCCTTCTGTAAAAACAGCAAGGAGTCCGGCTAAAACGCCAAGTCCTGCCCCGCCAAACCAAATAGTTAAAAATACCTGCACAAATAAATACAGACGCATTTTGATGTCAATAACAGTCAACCCTC
>CAZKOR010000250.1:0-5526 GCA_964554405.1 uncultured Bacteroides sp.
ATAACAAGTAAATCAATCCGATAGCTGTTTTTGCCGAGCGGATATTCGGAGATATATTCCAGAATATGTGAATAGTCTTTGAGTTCGATTTGGAAAGCGCAGGAAGCGGCTTCGTGCCAATCGATGCGGCGTTTAGATGTAAGAGACATAGAACAGATACCTTTCGTAAGAGAAAGCATTAGATTTTGTTAGAATTATCAGATAAGGCATTTATACCATAAACGGAGGATGGTTACAAATGTTTTTTGAAATGTGGTATGTAGAAAAAAATCAGGTTGAATATAAATATATGTTATAATACTTTCAAGATATGGAAGGGCTTTAAGCTAATCTCATATTGTAGGTACAAAATGTTGTATTGTGCATTTTTATTAATTTATTTTTATTAAGGAGAATTTCACAGCTTAGAAATCGGAGGCACTGCATCTTGAAAAGCATATTTAGGAACAAAAATTTTTCCCTCGTATTCTTTGGGGCTTTGGTAACGAATATAGGCTCTTTGTTCTATAGCTTTACCGTGAGTTTTTATATATTGGAAATTACGGATAATAATGCGGCGATACAGGGCGCATATCTTGCCACAGGCAGTATCGTGTATCTTATCACTTCGCTTTTTGGGGGTGTGATAAGCGATAATTGTAATAAGGCAAAAATAATGTTTATCTGTGATTATATGAAAGGAACGCTCGTCCTTATCGCAACGCTTGGATTGTTCCTTACACGGCAAAATGTAAATGCAGGGCTTGTTATTTTATTTGCTATGGGGATATTTAGTAATATGATAGCCGGCATTTTCAGCCCTGCGTCCAGTTCCCTCTTACCGAATATTGTGGAAAAAGAAGAGCTGCAAAAAGCACAGTCTTATTTTAGCGCAATGAACAGCATACAGGGAATTGCAGGAGTTCTGCTTGCCGGGATACTATATGCACTGCTGCCGGCATATATGTTATTCACCATTACGGGCATTTGCTATCTGATATCCGGTGTATCGGAAATGTTTATAAAATATTGTTACATCAAGAGCGAACAGCCATTGACTCTGGAACGAACCTTCCGTAATATGAAGGAAGGGTTTGTATATCTTTACGGGCGCAAAAGTCTGTTTATGGTGTTGCTTATGTTTACCCTGTTAAATTTTTTTGTGACACCGATAAACGGAAATATTGTTCCGTATTTTGTAAAAACAGACTTGCAGAATGCGCAAAGCTATTTGCTTGACAATATAGTAACGCCGGAAATGTGGTTATCCATATTCAGTATTTGCGGCGGAATTGCTTCAACGGTGACGGCAATTGTAATAAGTAAAAAGGCACAGAAAGAAAAATGCGGCAGAATTTTGAAAAAGTGGCTGACACTGCTTTGCGGCATGATGATTTTAGTGGCTGTATCATATTTTGTTTTTGTTCAGAAAGGCGTTTCCTTAAACGGGTTTATCCTATCGTTTTGTATCTTTTCAGCGCTTTTGGCAATGATATGCTGCGAGGTGAATATTCCTGCGCATACGGCGGTGCTTCTTACGGTAGATAAAGAGAATCTCGGCAAGGTTATGAGTATTATCGGTGTAGCAGTGCAGGGGTTTATTCCGTTAGCTTCTTTGCTCTCGGGCATGATTTTGAACCGCTATGGCATTGCATGGCTGTTTGTGTTTTGTGCCGCAGGTTTTGTGTTGACGGATGCGATTGTTGTGGCGAGCAGGCATATGAATGAAATATAGATGGGGGAAAAGGGTGAAAGGCCTCATTGCTTTTATGGGTGAAAGAATTGAATTCTTCAGTCATCCTGCGTATGGAAACTTTGAATCTGCCGGAAGACTATGAAACAATATATCCCACGAAAGCATGGATATCAGATGTGTATTGGCTGCATGTCAAAGCGGAAAAAGTCATTAAGTGCGATATGGATTATACGGCGGCAAAAGAATACATAGAAACACACAATTCAGAGAAATCGTTAGAATATATTGATATTTACCCATATGGAGGAATGTCGGATATTGCCATTTATGATTCGGAGTTTGATGAAGAGTTTTGGGAGCAGCCTGACTGGGATAACTATATTATAATAAGTTATTTTAGAAAAATTTGGATATGGGATTAGGAGAAAAATGGAGGAAACTGAAATAAAGTGTTTGGCGGATAACATGGTATATGGTAAGATGAAAATATAGGAATAATCGTGCTGCTATAAAATTGACGAAATATTGTCTATATAATGAATGATTGGATATAATGCTATCAAAGGAGATGGTGTAATGTTAACAGATAAGGCAGGAATGGATAAGATTATAAGTGAATATATCGAAAAAATAAAGGAAATATTGTCAAATGATTTCGAAAGAGCAGTTGTCTATGGCTCATATGCCCGTGGGGAATATAATAAGGAGTCCGATGTTGATATTGCGATATTTACCTCAAGAAAGACGGAAGAATTCTATCTTCTGATTAATCAAATTGCGGAGATTACTTTTGAATATGGAGTACAATATGATGTTATTTTTTCACCAGTATTTCAGAATACCACGGATTTCCAACGGATGTTGAAAGTAGTGCCATATTTTCAAAATATTCAGAGAGAGGGAATTGTAATTGGAGCATGAGATGACAGAACTGTTACGCTATCGTTATGAGCGGGCAGTGGAAACATTAGAAGTGGCAAAGGAATTATTTGCTAATGGAAAGTATAAGGATGCAAACAACAGAAGTTATTATGCGGTTTTTTATGCTGTTAGAGCAGTTTATACGGTACAAGGAGTAGATTTTAAAAAACATAAGACATTGTTAGCTAATTTTAATAAAGAATTTGTTGCAACGGAAATCTTTCCAAGGGATATAGGACGGAAAATTAGTGCATTATCGTTAATTAGGGAACAAAGTGACTATAATGATTTTTATGTGGCATCTAAGGCAGAAAGCCAGCAGCAAATAGAAATTGCGGAAGAGATAATTGCATTGGTAAAAGAGTATTTGGAAAAATGTAGATAGTTCAAGTTATGCCGACTGTATTTTGATAGAAGAAACTCTCGGATTACTGTTAGATAAGAAATAGTCTGCCATCGAGTAGAGATACGTAAGCATTCGCTGCACATCGTTAGGTCTTTGAAGATGTGTATGCGGATGCATATTTTATAAAAATCACTCTGCCGGTTTACAAATGTCATCGATTAAGTGAAAGGTATGGTTATTAACATGCACAAAGTGAAAAAGATATATTTATCTATACTTATAATATTAACTTATTTATTAAGCGGCTGTACAAAGGAAAATGCTGATATATCAGCAGAGAGTGAGCCGGTCCAGGAGACAGAACAAGCAGACGTAGCGATTGATTTTGTAGGAACGGATATGGAGGGAAATGTTGTTACATCCGATATATTTTCGCAGTCAAAGCTTACGATGGTTAATGTGTGGGCAACCTACTGTAACCCTTGTTTAAGTGAGATGCCGGGACTTGGAGAACTGGCGGATGAATTTGATGAAGAGGAATTCCGGATTATTGGAATTATCAGTGATGTTGTGGAAGGGGAAGAACAGGAGCTTGCAGAAGATTTGATTGAGAAGACGCAGGCTGGTTACACGCATTTGCTTTTGAATGAATCCATATATAATGCGCTTCTTACGGATGTGGCTGCTGTGCCGACTACCTTTTTTATTGATGAAAACGGTATAGTTTTAGACACGGTAGTTGGCGCTATGAAGAAATCGGCATGGGAGGAGAAAATTAATGCACTTCTGGAAGAGCAATAGGAAACATGCCTGGCTATGGGGGATGGTTATTGGTATTTTGTTTCTTGGAATAGGCGCCATGCAGGGGCAGTTTGCGCTTATATGGAGAAAAGCGGTAATGATTTGCATGGAATGTATAGGAATCGGGTAAAAATGAAATGAAGAAACTTCGGTTAAGAGTACAATTACTGTTTACGATTCTCACAAACGGATATGTACATGGTTTTGTAAGCGGGAAAATATATCAGGGGAATTTAAAATATATCTGTGTTCCCGGATTAAACTGTTATTCCTGTCCCGGGGCAGTTTCCGCCTGCCCGATGGGGGCGCTGCAGGCTTTATTGAATCAGCAGGGGTTTCAGATTCCGTTTGCTGTACTTGGATTTTTTTTCCTGATAGGAAGCTTTTTGGGACGTTTCGTCTGCGGATGGCTGTGCCCTTTCGGACTGGTACAGGACCTTTTGCACAAAATTCCCGTATTTCGTAAGAAAAAGGTATTGCCCATGCATCGTATTTTGAAGTATGGGAAATACATAGTTCTGATTTTTTTAGCAGGTATCGGCTCTTTGTTTCTATTCGGAGGATTTGCCAAGGTACCGGCGTTTTGTAAGTATTTATGCCCGTCCGGTACGCTGTTTGGCGCAGTACCGTTACTTATTGCGAACGAGCCGCTTCGTGAACTGGCGGGAGGATTATTTTTTTGGAAATTAGGAATATTGCTTATCATAGTCGTTCTTTCTGTCAAAATTTACCGTCCTTTCTGTCAGTATTTGTGTCCATTAGGAGCAATCTACGGATTGTTTAACCGGTTCAGTCTCGTACAGATTCATTGGGAGAAAGAACAGTGTACTTCCTGTCTGTCTTGCGAGAGGGCATGTCCGGTGTCGCTTTCTGTCAGTGAAATATCCAAATCGCCGGAATGTATACGGTGTGGTAAATGTATAGAAGCATGCCCTGAAAAATGTCTTTATTTCTCAAAATCGTAAGTTGAGTAAGAATGAGGGATTAATATGAGTGAAAATATTTTGATTGTGGATGATGAAAAAGAAATAGCGGATTTGATTGAACTATATCTGAAAAACGACGGCTATACGGTATATAAGTTCTATAACGGCACGGACGCCCTGAAATGTATCGAAGAGACAGATTTGGATTTGGCTGTTATAGATGTGATGCTGCCTGACATTGACGGTTTCCGGATTTGTCAGAAAATCAGGGAGAAGTTCTATTATCCTGTCATCATGCTTACGGCAAAGGCGGGGGACGGAGATAAGATAATGGGTCTGACGATCGGTGCCGATGATTATATCACAAAGCCGTTTAACCCGTTAGAGGTGGCAGCCAGAGTAAAAACACAATTAAGACGTTATGTGCGCTATAATAATCTTGCCGGGAAAAAATCTGTAGAAGTAAACGAATATGATATCAGGGGACTATTGATTAATAAGGATACTCATAAGTGTTTCTTATATGGAAAAGAATTGCAGCTTACGCCGATTGAGTTTGGGATTCTATGGTATCTGTGTGAGCATCAGGGTATGGTTGTTCCGTCAGAGGAATTATTCGAGGCGGTATGGGGTGAAAAATATCTGAACAATAACAATACGGTCATGGCTCATATAGGCCGCCTGCGGGAGAAAATGAACGAGTCGGCAAAGAAGCCGAAATTTATAGTAAATGTATGGGGAGTGGGATATACCATTGAAAAATAAAGCAGTGAAAAAAACGGACGATTTCAGACAAATTAAAATAAAGATTTTTTTTCATATACTGTGGAGCGTTATTATTGCAATTAGCCTAATCT
>CAZKOR010000251.1:0-5443 GCA_964554405.1 uncultured Bacteroides sp.
CGATTATACGAAATTGCATCATATAAATCAGGATTTACAATATCTGTTGTTTTTCTTATATAATTAAAAAATTGTCCTATTACAGTTGCATAACGCTTTGCTTTCGTCTTACTTTTATATCTTTTCGCTGTCTCTACATTATAGATTAAACTCTTCAATATAAAATCTACATCTATACCCTGTAGCACAATACGAAGTCCGTCTCCTGACAACGAATTTTTCCAATTCACTTCCAGATACTCACTAAAATTAACAACATCACTTTTATAGTCTGGATATTCTTTTATGAAATTATTTGTAATATCTATATAATCCATTCCCCTTCTCCTGATTGTGTTTTATAGAATTATATAATAAGTTTATCCACAAATCAATATTAATATGTATTTGATATTTTTTTAATTTTATTGGATGCAATATTTTATAAATCAATATATTATCGCATTTTTTATCCAATAAAACACTATTGCATTTTTATTTTAATTATACATGATTATCCATAGACAGCATTGGACAATAAGTCCTATTTTTTTATGAGGGCATGCCCTTAATCTGCATGAGTATATAACAATACACAAAAACAGAGGGCATCTATACTCTCTATCCTCTCCTAAAAACTGCTCAAAGATTGGAAAACAGAGTCTATCACCCCCTCCGTCTTCCATTCTTCACCTTACAAAACACCACTGCCACCGCCGTGCTTATAAGCGTCGCCACAATCGCCGGTGCAATCACTGCAGTCGGATTTACACTGCCGTACTGCTGCCTGTATACAATCATATTCACCGGAATAAGTTGCAAAGAAGATATATTCAAAATCAAAAAATCACACATTTCTTTCGATGCTTTCCGCTCTTTTGAACCGAAAACCGTATCAGAAAGATACTCCGGATTTCCCCGTTCCGCTTCCAGTTTTGCCAATTCCTCCATCGCTTTAAGTCCTGCCGGCGTACACGCCCATCCGAGTCCTAAAATATTGGCAATCAAATTCGTGGAAATATATCCCCGTGCCGGATGATTACGCGGAATCCTTGGAAACAAAAAAGTAATAAAAGGAGAAAGACCTTTTGTCATCTTTTCAATCAATCCCGATTTCTGTGCAATCTCCATTAACCCTACCCATAAAGCCATAACGCCAATCATGGTAATGCATAAAGATACGGCTTCACCCGCCGATTCCAGCGCCGCTTTTGACACTGCTTCCATATTTCCGGTAAACGCACCGAAAACTATTCCGATTAAAATCATAAATGCCCAAATATAATTTAACATATGTGCTCTTTCCTGTTATTCTTTCTTTTAGTTTATGAGGCATTCATTTTACTTATTATTTATTCTATGGTACAATAGCAAAAATATTTTTTCTGTACAAATCAATGAGGAGACTGAAAAATGGGAAAGTACACTTTTACATATACTAAAAAAGAATTAATTGAATTTTGCATAAGATCATGGTGGGACATGCGGCGCAGTCGTCCTATTGCTTTACTGGTATTCCCGTTTTTATTTTTGGCATATTCACTTATCCCTAAACGTGTTCCCTATGAATTTCTTTTACTTCTAGTCGTATTGATTATTCTTGAAATAGGAATTTTCTATATTAAATACGCAAAAAAGCTGTTACTTCAGGAGCACTCCATATGGATAGAGAACGGCATATTAAAATGCCACACTGCCTCCTCCTATCATGAAGCTCCCTGCTGCCAAATCAGCCGCATCATTGAAAGTAAGCGCGTACTTATGCTTGGTATTTCTCAAACAAAGATTCAAACTTCCTGGTTCATTATTCCTACGCGGGTATTTTCCTGTGCAAAAGAACAATACGATTTTATGCAGGCTCTGAAAAGCCCTGTTTCTGTTCCTGGCAATACTGACCACGAAACCGAAGATTTTCATTTTTCTTTTTTCATGAATACTGATAAGTGGATTCAACTCGAAACAGAAGCGCGCTTTGTCTTTCGTGAAAGGGACTCTCACAACTCTAAAACGGTACTTTTGCATATTTTATACTATATCTTTATGTATTTTTTATGCATTTATTTTTTGTATTTGCTGAACCTCGAAAATATATTTTCCGCTGTTGCTACGATATTCTTTATCTCTCTGCTGCCACTACGCCGCATGATAAGTCCTGAGAAATCTATCAGAAAATATATGCAAGACTCTGCTGCGCAAAGTAATCTGTTAGGAAATTGGGATATATGCTTCACAGCTTCCGGTATTTCCTATTCTGTTATGCAAAAAAACAAAGTATTTTTGCCTTGGACAGAATTTTCTCATATTGCAGAAGCAGAACATGCTTTTTATTTATTGCGCAAAGACAATCGCCAGTTCATCCCGCTTCCCAAAGAGTGTTTGTCCGGTTATGAACAGACGCTGGCTTGGATGCAGTATTGCCGGATGAAAGGATTACTGCCTATTCAGATAAAAAAGGCTAAATACGTTCCGCACTGGCTCTTTTACATTCTGCTCGTTTTTGCCTTCTGTCTTTTTCTTACTGCCGGTATGTTACACGGATATCAAAAATCAAAACCGATTTTATATGATTCTCCTACTTTGGAAATGCAGGTCACAGTCCTTCGTTCCCTTGGTCTGACAGTTTCAGACGAACTAATAGAAGAAGTGGTAAGAACAGGCTCGCCGGAAGAGGAAACTCTCCGGGAGATGATGATAAAAGACTATCCCTATACTTGGCTGTTAACAAGTCTGGGTATGCCGGAACATAACGAAAATTTTGAAATTACAGGTTATTCGGAAGAGGTTTTCTGGTTTGATTTTGAAGGCTGGGATTTGGAAACCGACTATATTCACATTTTAGAAGGTATGGCTGCTCTCGCTGAAGGGAGCGCTTTAGAGCAGGTCGAAAACATTCGCGTCGATACAACGAATATTGACTGGGAAAAAGGACGCGGAACACTTACCGTTACATTAGATTACAACGGGGAAACATTGAGCTACTCAATGAAAGTGCTTTATGACTGGATTGATTCGGATGTGTTAAATATTTATAATACTCTGCTGAAAAATACGGACAGCAAAGAGCGTTTCTATGCTATGAGCGACAACGGACAGGGCGTTATTATTTTTTTCTGCAGCGAAGAATGGGCGAAAAATTTTGAGAAAATGACAAATATCAAGCTGGAAAAACTATAAGTTATAACCAGCCTGACTTATCATACTATTCTGTTTCCCTTACTACCACTCGATTACTGCAGAGCCCCAGGTAAGTCCTGCGCCAAATCCTGACAAAACGATTTTCATGCCAGGTTTTAACATGCCTTTCTGATTCATTTCATCCAATAAGATGGGAACACTTGCCGCGGAAATATTTCCGCAATGATCCAGACTGGTCGGGAACTTATCTTCCGAAACCTTCAACCGCTTCGCTACAGATTGTATGATTCTGATATTTGCCTGATGTAATGCAAAATAATCAATATCTTCTATGGTAAGTCCGGCTTCTTCCACTACTTTTTTAATGGATGCCGGCACTGTTGTAACTGCAAATTTATAGACTTCCTGCCCATCCATATAAGTATACTGCAAATCCATAGGGTTTTTTACCAAAGGATTGTTATTTTTTCTACTCTGACAAACCAGTACTTTTCCCTTTGCCCCATCAGAACCCTGGTCATATGCAAGCAAACCTGTCTCATCGGCACGTACGACTGCCGCTCCGGCTCCGTCTCCAAATAAAACACAGGTGCTCCTGTCATTCCAATCCATAATCTTTGATAACGTTTCTGCTCCCAGAATCAACGCCGTTTTATAGATTCCTGCCTGTAAATAGGCATCCGCCGTATGTAATGCGAACATAAAACCGGAACATGCAGCGTTAATATCAAATGCCACTGCCTTATCCGCTCCGATTGTCGCCTGAATTTCACAAGCAGTAGAGGGAGTTACATAGTCGCCTGTAATAGTTCCTACAATAATCAAATCGATATCTTCTGCTGCAACACCTGCATTTTCCATTGCCCGCTTTGCCGCTGTAACAGACATACTTGTGGTCGTTTCCTCTTTTACCAGTCTGCGCTCTCTGATTCCGGTACGGCTGCTGATCCATTCGTCCGATGTATCCATTATTTTTGATAAATCATCATTTGTCACAACTGTCTCCGGCAGACTGCTTCCGGTTCCTATGATTCTTGCTCTCATTTCTCTATTAATTCCTTTTCTGAATTTATTCGTTCAATTTTTATGGACGAAACTCATCCATAATATCCTTTACATACTCTAACTTCTCCGCCCGATATGCATTCGCGCCGCAGAATAACAGTGCATCATCCACATTGCCCTTAGCCGCATTTACAAGCGCGTCCGTAATACAATAGGGCGTCTCCGCAGGCTTGCATGTACTGATACATAAATGACATTTTCCGTGCGGAATGTTTCCCTGCTTTGCCTTTTGCATAAACGGATTAAGAATAGCTCTTCCCGGCATACCGACCGGACTTTTCACAATTACGATGTCATCTTTTTTTGCCTTAATATAACTCTGTTTATAAGCATCGTCCGCATCACATTCATAAGTAGTGACAAATCTGGTCGCCATCTGTACGCCGGCCGCGCCCATCTCCATGTAATGCTCCATATCCTCTCTTGTATAGATACCGCCTGCCATAATAACCGGAATTTCGATATCATTCGCTCTCTCTATAATATTTTTAACTTCCTCGTCATAATGCAGTCCGTCTATATCATCTAACTGCTCTTTCGTAAAGCCAAGATGTCCGCCTGCGAGCGGTCCTTCTATCACAACTGCATCCGGCAGTCTTACATATTTTTTCATCCAGTATTTTACTATAACATGCAGCGATTTCACACTGGAAACGATAGGAACAAGTTTTGTTTCTGTATTTTGGGTCAGCTCCGGCAGATTCATCGGCAATCCGGCTCCTGAAACAATCAAGTCCACGCCTGCTTCCACAGCCGCTTTGACATACTCTTCATACCGTTTGGTTGCCACCATAATATTGATGCCGATAATGCCGCCTTTTGCCAGTTCGCGTGCTTTAGCAACTTCTGTTTTGATTGCTCTTAAATTGCATGCAATCGGGTCATTATCAAAATCTGCATCCCGATAGCCAATCTGCGCCGCAGACAAAATACCGATACCGCCCTCTGCCGCCACAGCGCCGGCAAGACCGGACAGACTGATACCTACGCCCATTCCGCCCTGCATAACAGGTATCGGCGCAGTTAAGTTACCGATTACAAGAGGTTTTATTTCCATATATGATACTCCATTCCGGCGTTTTTACTCGCCGCCGATTGCAAAGGTTAGCTCGGCTGCCGTAACTAATTTACCATCAACATACGCTTTGGCGGAACCTACGCCGATAGGTCCTTTTACTTTAATAATCTCGGTTTCTAAAGTCAATACATCTCCGGGCGTTACTTTGCCTTTGAACTTTGCGGAATTAATTGCCGCAAAATATGC
>CAZKOR010000252.1:0-5436 GCA_964554405.1 uncultured Bacteroides sp.
GATTCTTCTGTCTCAAAGTATAATGGCACTTTCTTTGTAAATAAGTTCTCCATTATCCCGACTCCTTTAATAATTACATATAATCACTTCTTCTCCAACTCTGTTAGATGCATCTGAATTTATCATACGTTTTACACTTACAACATCCATTTTATAACCTTTATTGCCATATAACTTATTTATCAGCTCTGTATTATGATTTGTAAGCATACAGTAACAACCTCTGGCTGTTAATTCATCAAAAAGCTTTGCCAATCGCTTGTGACTTTCTATGTCAAATCCTTCTTTTGTGTACGACTCAAAAGAAGTAGGATTTAAAGGCGCATAAGGACTATCCAAAAATACAAAGTCACCTTTTCCAGCACCTATACACGCTTTTTCGAAATCTCCATCTATAATGGTTATCCCCTGCAAATATTGTGAAACATTCATAACCACTTCTTCATTAACAGATGCCCTTTGGCTGTTATTATATGGAACATTAAAAAGACCCTTAGCATTTACTCGATACAAACCATTAAAACAATGTTTATTAATAAATACAAATAATGCAGCTAACTCTACATCATATTCTGCCTCCATCATCTTATCATTGTAATGCTCTCTGAGATCATAATAGTATTTTTTCCCAAGTTCTTCCGTTTCTTTTTTTTCCATTGCTGCATCAAGCGCATATACTTCTCTTAGAAACGCCATAGGTTCATTACAAATCTGTCTATAGGCATTCATTAACGCTTTATTAATATCATTAATCAGTGCATTTTCAGGCAGCAATCCAAATATTACTGCACCACCGCCCACAAACGGCTCATAAAAATTATTATATTTCTCAGGCATTCTCTCCTTTATCTGTGGAAGCAGCTGACGTTTACCGCCAGCCCATTTCACAAATGGAGCAGCATTTAAATAGCTCACTTTAGTTCCTCTTCCCTACATCCGTAAAAAGACAATCTTTTATCTATTTATTATACTTGTAAACATAGAAAATAACAATAACTTTCACATTTGATGAAAGTGCCTATTTCTGAAATACAAAAATATATTCATGAGCCAATAGCAAAAAATTTGTCTTTTGCCGCTCCCAATAAGCTGTAGAATGACAATTATGCTGTTCCTTAATAATAATTTCTTTATTCACAAATCCTGCCTGTTGAAAGCATTCCATCAAACGAAACCCCAATGTGACTACTTTCCCGGCTTTTCTTAAATCCCCAATCATTACAGCACACATTTTTCCCTTTTTCAACACACGATATGATTCGTTTGCCACTTTCTGTATCTCTTGTAAAAATTCATCAACTTCAAGCAAAGAAATATCTCCCTCTATATTTTCACTATACTTGATAATATTGCTATATGGAGGATGTGTACAGATAAAATCAATGCCATTATCCTTGATAAAGTGTAAATCTGTGGCATTACCATTTCGGATATATATTTTTGAATTTGTTTCACATTGGAATTGTACATTTGCTTCAGAAATTGAAACAGACTGCGGATTGATATCGACACCTACCGCATTTCGACCTAAAAGCTTTGCCTCTATTAATGTTGTTCCACTGCCCATAAATTGATCTAAAACCCAGTCTCCCGGATTTGAATAACGAAGTATCAGATTTCTTGGCACATACGGAGACCAATTTCCTCGATACTTTCCTGAATGCGTTGCCCAAACTCCTCTATCCGGAAATGACCAGACTGTCGTTGGTTCAAGCTTGAAATTATTTGGTTGTAAATTTATATGCCACACCTCCTCCTATTACAGAAAAAGGCAAAAGAACACAATGTTGCATTTGCCTTTGCGTTCTAATTATCTGCTTTCTCTTACTTCTTCACTTCTACATTCTTTACAATGTGATTGCGGAATCACATTACCATTTCCCATTGTTCTGTATCCAAACAATAACTCAATCTCGCTTTCTCCCAGTGCTCTCTTTCCACATCTTGGACATTCAGCATATTCAGTAATACCATACGGCATAGTAGTCACCTCCTTTTTTATAATAACATATTTTTCCATTTTTTTCATTCACAATACATCTTTCACTATAGGTGAATTTATGTAATTTCTTTCATATGAGATAATGTTCACAAATAGTGAAAGGGGCATTCTTATGAGTTTCAATGATGATGGTAAACTATATCATACCATAGGTACAAATATAAAGTTTTACAGACAGCAAGCTAAATTGACTCAAATACAACTTGCAGAACAGGCACAAATTAGCATCAGCTACCTTTCCAAAATTGAAGCTGCCGGATGCAATAAAAGCCTTTCTATATCCGTATTAAACCAAATTGCAAATGTACTTGATGTTGAGATTAGCAAATTTTTTAAGGAGGAATAACCTATGTCAAAGACTCCAAACAAATTCGGCGGTGGCGCCAGAACAAATCAAAACGGACTGCATTTTGAACAAACTACTTCTTTAAATGAAGCACTAATTGCTGCAGGATATTGTGTACAAGAGCATTTTGTATACAAAGATGAGGTAGAAATAGGAATGTCCGTACCACAAAAACAATTATATACATATTATCTAAAACCACACGGTATCGACTATCGCAAATATAATTCAAAGGAATGGCATCCCGATGAAGCATTCATTCATTTTAAGAAACAAATTGTATATATTATTGAAAAAAAATTTCAAAACTGTGCCGGTTCAGTCGATGAAAAGCTTCCCAACTGTCACTTTAAAAAACTGGAATACCAAAAACTATTTGCGCCTTTACATATTGAAGTTGAATTTATCTACATATTTAATGATTGGTTTTTAGATCCTAGATATCGAGATACTTTAGAATATATCAAAAATATGGGCTGCCACTACTTTTACAACGAAATACCCTTAGCATTTCTTGGTTTATAATTTTACAAATGCCTCAAAATGCAAGCATTTCGGGGCGTTGTAATATATTTCTTTTGCTGATAACTGCTTATCTCTTTGTTAACGTTTTGAAAACGAGAAAAGCCCGAATATAAAGGATTCCTTACATCAAATGTTGCATACATGTTTTACACGAAGGACTGTTCAGAGTGTTCCACGGTTTCTCTGATGCGCAAGATTACTTGTACATTCTGTCACATGCATACTATAAATTTAAGATACTTCTGTTCGTCTGAAAGAGCCTTCTGTTATTGCGTATCTTGTAAGGCTTGTCATAGAAGGACCGGAACTTTACGCCAAACTGGCTGATAAAGATAGTGGATTGCAGGGATATGTTGAAGCAATAAGAAAGTTTAATTAAAGGTTCCCCACTCCTTTTAGTAAAATATATCATCTAAATCTTCATATGTAATTTCAACCACATCATCCGCATAACTACATGTAATAATTCTTGCTTTTGTTTTCGTTGAAATCTCATTAGAAAATAACACCATTTTTTCCTTTGCCATTTTCCAATATAAATCAAGCGAAAAATATACCTTTTGAATATTAACATCTCTGAACTTTGAATATGTTTTTAAATTTGAATTTGCTTCTTTTAACTTACTATTATATTCTGGTTTAAAATGTGAGATAAGCAACGCCTCTGTTATATCTATTGCTTCTTCTATATGTATTGTATCCATTAATTGGAATTGATTCCCCAACGAATTAGAAAACATAAATTCTGTATTATAATGATTCACATATTGTCTATCAATCACCTTACAACTAACACCGCTTAACAAAATATAAAGCTCTTTATCAGTATATCTTCTGCCAATCTCCCTATGAATTTTTTGCATAGTACTGTGGTTATTCAATCTATCAAAAATATCTTCTTGCTTTGATTGGCCTATATACAATACTTTATATTTTCTGATATAATCATTATCATCATTAGAAAATGCCATACTCATCAAATTATCAACATGAATCTCTGTCCAAAATTCTCCAAAATTATTAATAGCATCTTCATATTTCACATATTCATTAGGAAAATTTTTTCTCAGAAAATCAATACCATCTTTTGTATATTCGATATGCAATTTATTTCCTGCATCCAAAATCTCAACATTTAAACACCTGATATCTTTCGCCCTAAACGAGGCTAACATATCAAATGGAACAGAAAATACTTCCTCATCACATTCATTCAAGCAAAATATATTCAGAATATTTTCTCTTGAAGATATTGATTTTATTCGATATTTGTCTCCAAGTAAAACAAAATACAAACTATACTCTTTTCCATTCACAATTTCTCTTGCTTCATCTAAATAATTATAATTCAATATATATTTCTGTCCCATTGAAATATCCAGCTCAACCTTTTGCATAGTATACCTCTTTCATTCTAGATAAAACTTTTCATAATTCTATCTCACTACACAAAATTCCGCCAGACGGTATTTCTCTGTTTGGATTTTGACGATGTGTATAACAATAGCTTTGTGGTCCTTCTGGATGATTTGAAGTCTCTCTCTTATTTGATTTTCCAAAAGTTTCTGGATATCTAAAGAATACATGCTCTTCTCCGTTCATTTCTGAGCATTTAGGGCATGATTTATATCTATCATGCATTACATATTGAGACATATTTAATAGTTTCCCACATATTTTACAATTCATTTAGGATACCTCCTCTACATATACTTTTCTTTTTGATATACATTTAGTAATTCATTTATGTCCATATCTAATATAGGTTCATACATAAATGAATTCAAGTAAATGTTTTCCTGATTCTGCAACATTTCCGATAATAATATTTCTCTTTACTTGCCAAGTTAATTGTCCAACATAATTTGATATTTTATCCAACATAAAAACTTCCGCCTTACGTCGAATAGCAATAGACATAATAATCTTATGTTCAGGATGTGCATCATTATCAGTAATCCCATCTGTGATAATATATATATCTTATCTATTACTAAATCTGTTAAATGTACATCAGACAAAAAATTTTTCTTTCCTCTGTTCAAACATGGCTTCTATCTGCTTTTTTCGTTCTTCATACTCTGCCTGTATCTCTGCCCTGCGTAAAGCGATATATTCCACTGTAGAAGTAAAACCATGCTCATTAAATTTGCTCATGCTGTTTCTATATGCCCCGACTTCCACAATATCAAATTTTTCTAATAACTCACGCCTTGCCCTGCCTATCCTCAAACGATGCAAGCCTTTTTCCTTAATCTGCCTTACCCTGCCAAATGGTATGCCCTGCTCTCTGGCTACTGCCGCCATAGTCTGATTATTTATGAAAATCTCTTTTATTATGCTGTTCTCTCTTTCGGTTGTGTAACACTTCACAATGCCCCATAATTCACTTTTAGAGTGTTCGCATAATTTTATCTATTGTTTCATCTTCTAGGTTATAATCAGTTTGTACAGTATTGGCAAGTGTTAAACTGCTATCATCCGATAAAGGAATGTCTAAACTGGCTACCCCTGCATCTGTATTTTTAATTCCGGCAGCAGTCCTACAGATATACGCATTTTG
>CAZKOR010000253.1:0-5407 GCA_964554405.1 uncultured Bacteroides sp.
TGTCATCATAGCCAGGGAGCCGAATGCGGAGGAAACCATATCACTCATAACATCCCCGTCATAATTTTTACATGCCCAGATAAATCCGCCTTTTGCTTTCATAACACGCGCAACCGCATCATCAATGAGCGTATAGAAATACTCGATACCCGCTTCATTAAATTTATCCGCATATTCTTTTTCATAGATATCCTGGAAAATATCTTTGAAATTATGATCATATTTTTTGGATATCGTATCTTTAGTCGCAAACCATAAATCCTGCTTTGTATCTAACGCATAATTAAAGCATGCTTTTGCAAAACTTGTAATAGACTCGTCCGTATTATGAATACCCTGCAAAATACCGGCTCCGGTAAATTCATGAATAGTCTCTCTGATTTCTGTGCCGTCTTTTGCCGTAAAGACGAGTTCTGCTTTGCCTGCTCCCGGCACTTTAATTTCCGTATTTTTATAGACATCGCCGTAAGCATGACGTGCAAGTGTAATCGGTTTTTCCCAGTTTTTTACACAAGGTTCAATGCCTTTTACAATAATCGGCGCACGAAATACCGTTCCGTCCAATGCCGCTCTGATAGTACCGTTCGGGCTTTTCCACATTTCCTTTAAGTTATATTCCGTCATTCGCGCCGCATTGGGCGTAATCGTTGCGCATTTTACGGCAACACCGTATTTTTTTGTTGCCTCCGCACTGTCAAGCGTCACTTTATCATTCGTTTCATTACGATGTTCGAGTCCTAAATCATAATACTCTGTTTTTAAGTCAATATAAGGAAGCAACAGTTCCTCCTTAATCATCTTCCAGAGAATTCTTGTCATTTCGTCCCCGTCCATCTCTACTAACGGCATTGTCATCTTAATTTTATCCATTCCTCATCCTCCTGCTCTTTTCTGTTAAAATTTATAAATTCTATTCCGTTTTGTCATAAATCTCATACAATCCGTTTTTTACCATATTATCATAGGCGTTAATCATATGCTGATTTGCCAATTTTTCCGCTTTTTCGGCATCTTTTGCCTTAATTGCCTCCATAATCTGCCTGTGCTCATCGTTCGATGCACGTCCGCGCGTGTTTGTTGAGAGCGTCTTTTGTCTGACGCGAAGCACGTATCCGTGAAAATCTTTTAATAAATGCTCTAACATCTTGGAATCACACGCCTCGTAGAGAATATCATGAAAACGGTTGTCCAATTCCGCCATCTGATCCATATGTCCCCTGTTGGCATGAAATTCGGCAAGATAGATATTCTCTTCCATTTCCTCAAGCTGTTCTTTTGTAATCTTCTCCGTCGCCATCCGTGCACAAAGCCCCTCAAGCAGAGAACGTATCATGTAAATATCTTTAACATCCTTTGCGGTAATGCCCGTTACATAGGCGCCTTTATTCGGAATTATCTGAATTAATCCCTCTAATTCCAACTGTCTGAAAGCCTCTCTCACCGGGGTCCGGCTGACGCCTAACTCCGTTCCGATAGCAACCTCTTTCAATTCTTCATGTTCCTTATATTTACCGCTTAAAATATCTTCCCTGATTTTCTGAAATACTCTGCCGCGCAAGGAATAGCTATCGTTTACGCTCTGTTTAATGTCATAACTATTCATGGTATCCCCCACTTTCGCAGCTGAAAGAATATAATTCTTTCAACTCTGTATAATTGTATACAATCTGGTGGGGGATGTCAAGTGATGCACTCAATTTTTTATACGGTCAATAGCTTTCCGATGTCCAGCATTCCCCAACCCTGCTTATTCCAGTCGTCACCCAAATCCCTTGCGCTATAGACAATTTTCCGCTTTACCTGATCGTTATTTAAATACGGGTATTTCTGTAACAAGAGCGCTGCCGCACCGGAAACAATCGGCGTTGCCATGGAAGTTCCGCTCTTTTTAACATACCCTCCGCCCCTGCTGTTACAGGACATAATATCCGTTCCGGGCGCAACGACATCCGGCTTTCGGTATAAAACAGAAACCTCACCTCTTCCCGAATAATCTTCACACAAACCGGACCGGTTTCCAAAATAACCGTCCTCATGGCATCCTACTGTAATTACTTTGCGGCTGTTCCCCAAAGGTGAAATCGTACCTTCTCCCGGACCGGAATTGCCCGCTGCGCAAACGACTACAATGCCTGATTGCCAAACAGCCTCCAAAAGCCCTACCAACTCTTCTATTTTGTTTTTATTATCGGATTGCCCTATACCGACTGATATATTTAAGACGCGGATATGATGATGCAGACGATTCTGCATTACCCACAACAGACCTTGATACATACTCTCAATCGAGCCGTCACCGTTTTGATTCAATACTTTTCCGATACAAAAAAGACACTGTGGCGCGATGCCTCTGTACTTTCCATTTGACATAAGACCGCTTCCGCCGATACATCCTGCTACATGCGTTCCGTGCCCGCTGTCATCATAAATTCTGTTCTTGTAATTCACAAAATCCTGAAACGCCAGTATTCTTCCTGCTAAATCCGGATGTGGATAAATTCCCGTATCCAGCACTGCGACTGTTACCGGAGCGCCTTTGCATGACTGCTGCAGGCGTTCACCGCAGCCCAACTGCTTTTTGACGCGATACATAACAAACTCCCGGCTTTTTCTTATCTTATGCCGGGAGTTTTGGATTTGTTACTGATGAAAAATAATGCTAACCCTGTACAGAATAATCCTATAAATAAAAACCATTTCGGATGAATGCTGTAATCGCCTGTGTCCGGAGAGACATCTTTATTGCCGGTAGAAAGGCTGTCAAACACTGCCTGACCGTCATTAACCAGCCCGGAAACGGAAGCACCGGAACCATAATTGTAAATACCGTATGGCGAAAAATGATTCGTTGCAAAGGTGACGCAGTTAATGCCATTAACTGCCGTAACCCGGCTTGCCATTTCTTCAAGCTGTCCGTTCGCATCGAGAGTTACCACATGCAGATTCTCTTCCGTGATGCCATCAGGCAACGGAATTGTTATCTCTATATTCTGTCTGCCGAGTCCTGTAATCGGAATCGCTGTGCCCGCTTCCTGCAATGATATCTCATATGCCTGCAAATTGTCAGGAACCTGATTACCATAGAGTTTCCGATAAGCATCCTGAATCGACTGCTTTGCGCCGTCGCTTTCCACTACTTTCAGAATATAACCATCCTCTGCGCCGTCTAAAACTGCATCGGCAACAGAATCGTTTTGAATGGACAATGTGCTGACACGAACGGCAACCCCCGGCTCATAAGAAGTATCGGCTGCTGCAATCGTCTGTGTTTCCCCACTATCTGCTTTCTGAACAGTTCCTCTGAATCCGGAAAGATTTTCGTCTAAAACCGTGTCATCAAAATCTACCGCGCCATCCGGTACAACCGCAGTCCGGATACCATCAAATACAAGTCCTCTGTAAGTATCATTATATATTTTCCCGGAAGAAGCTCCATAAGATATCTCCGGTAAGGAAGTTCCCTCAAATGTAACAACACCATTACCTGCTTCTTTTACGGAGGATGCGACATCGAAAGCCTTTAATCCAATCTCTTCCACGGAAGCAGGAATCCTGATATCAGTAAGCGGGCAGCCCTGATATGCCCTGTCCTGAATACGCTTCACATTATTTCCGCCCTCAATCTGCGCCAGATTACTACAGCCGGCAAACGCGCCTTCACCGATAACCTCCACACTGTCAGGCAAAATCACTTTCGTGATTCCTGCATGAGACGCTAACGCACCTGCGCCGATAGTTTTTACGTTATCCGGTATTGTCACAACACTGTTATTGCCGCGGTAAGCAAGCAAAATTCCATCCCCGACTATTAAAAAGTCACCGCTTCCATTCTGTTCCCAGTTTTGTAACCAAGGCGTCTTATCAAATGCTGCCGCTTCTATTTCTGTGACCGAAGCAGGAATGACCACATTAGTCAAATCATTGCAGTGATAAAATGCGGCATATCCAATCTTTTCCGTTCCATCCGGAATCACGGCATCCGTAATCGCAGAACGCGCAAAAGCGAACTCACCGATTTCCGTAATCGTGCCAGGTATCTCTATCGAAGTACGTTCGTCATTATAATACGCCTGATTGGCAATAATTTTATTATCTATGATCTCATATTTCGGGAAAGAAGAATCTCCCTTGATGGCAGGACTGCTTGAAATACTAGGAATCGTCTCTCCCGTTTCCCCGAATGCAATTCCTTCTAACGTTACCCTGCCGCCGGTACCATTGCCGGAATTTATTGCCGAAGAAGCATTATCCATAATAACAAAAACTTCGTTTCCGACAATTCTGGATTTTCCTTTTACAGAACTGTCCTCTGCAGATTCCAGCGGATTAATATGTGTGACTTCATGATAATAATCTACAACGAGTGGCACTTCCTCTTCCTCTGCCGTTTCTGGTTCGGAATCCGTGCTATTTATCGTATCTAACGGTGTATCTTCATATTCTGCGACTTCGATATCCTCTAATACCAGATGGTCAGCATAATTTTTTGCCACACTGCCTGCCGGAGCATCAATCGTCAATCTCGTACAGCCGTCAAAAGCCGTACTATGTATCGAAGTTACCGATGTTGGAATGGTTATATTACGCAGACGTACACAATCTTCAAACGCCTTAATATTAATAGACCTTACAGAATAAGGAATATTGACGTCCTTTAAATTGGCACAGTTAGAAAACGCATAAGCGGAAATCTCTCCCACATTATCGCTGATGATAACTCCCTCCAGGTTCCTGTCACCCCAGAAAGAATAAGGCAGTATCTTTTTCACGGTAGACGGCATGGTATAAGTTGCACCGTCTCTGCCTGCAAGCAATGCATATAACGTATCACACCCGCCTTTATTATATATTGCGCCATTATCACAAATAAAATACGGGTTGCTGCTGCTGAAACTAACGTTCGCAAGACTGATATCCCCTGCAAACACACCATTTCCCATGGCTTTAAGCCCCTTGCCGACTCTGACATTACTTAGAGACGGACAGTCTGCAAACGCCGCCTGCCCTATTTCCTCTACCGAGTCAGGAATAGAAACGGACTGCAGCGCACTACACCCTTCAAACGCACCTTTACCGATGCTTCTTACACTGCTTCCAATTGTTACGCTTTTCAGAGTGTCATTATCCGCAAATGCCTCTGCTTCTATTTTCTCAACAGAATTAGAAATAGACACGTTCTCAGCCGTGCCTGTATACTTCACTAATGTAGTTCCATTCATTTGAAAATCAGATGCAGAAGCAGTTTCTACTGCTTCCACATCTGCTACAGGTATTTGTGTGACGGCGATTCCTATCGCCATCAACAAAGCGCCTATTGCTCTTCTAATCTTTTTCCCCATAGGAATCCCCCAGGAATCTCAAACTACGCTGTTTTGACCGTTGTTTTCTTGTCTTTCTTCATAAACAG
>CAZKOR010000254.1:0-5393 GCA_964554405.1 uncultured Bacteroides sp.
CTATGTGGATTTCGCTTGCTACAACGATTCTTATCCGTGTGCCGATTGCGTATGGTATTTCGTTTCTGACCAGAACACCTGAACTTCCTAACGGCAGGCAGGAATGTGTTTTCATATCGCTTCTTTCTTCATGGCTGATAGGTGCAATAATTACGTTTATATTCTATAAGAGGGGAAAGTGGAAAGAGAAGGCGGTGTAGATTTTGAGCAGATAGTTTCTGATAATAGCGTTGTAACGGAGAGCTTTAATGCTCTCTGTTTTTATAGAAGTTGTTTATAAAAGTGTAAAAAAATAAAATAGTTATTCTGAAAAATGTGAATAAAGAGAAAAAAGTCGTTCATAAAAATGTGATTTTAAATTGTATAAAAGAAAATAAATGTGTATAATAGATAAAAGTAAAGAAAATGTAATAAGGAAAGGGCATGGCTATATCGATGTATAGAGAGGCAATACAACGGTTGAAATTATGGAAAGAGGCGCCTAATAGGAAGCCCTTGATACTTCGGGGAGCAAGACAAGTGGGAAAAACATGGCTGATGAAAGAATTTGGTAAGTTATATTTTCAGAGATGTGCATATGTCAGCATGGATGAAAATGAGCGAATGGAGGAAGTATTCCGGGATTCATTTAATATTAACAGAATCATAGAGATGCTTGAAATTGAAGTGGGGTTTAAAATTAATTCCAAAGATACATTAATTATTTTTGATGAGGTGCAGGAAATACCCAGAGCATTAAAGGCATTAAAGTATTTTCAGGAGACAGCGCCGGAATATCATATTATTGCGGCGGGCTCTCTTTTGGGAATTGCGCTGCATGAAGGAACATCATTTCCGGTTGGAAAAGTTGATTTCTGTGATTTGTACCCGCTGACATTCCGTGAATTTTTGCTGGCGTGTGGGGAAGAGAAGCTTGTAGAGATATTAGACCGGAATGATTTAGATGCAATGCATATATTGAAAACAAAATATAAGGATTATTTAAAATACTATTATTACATTGGTGGAATGCCAGAGGCAGTATTGGAATTTATAACAAACAGAGATATGAAAAGCGTAAGGAATGTTCAGAATAGATTGCTGTATGCATATGAAAATGATTTATCCAAACATGCACCAAAAGAGATTGTTACGCGAATCAGAATGTTATGGAATTCTATTCCGGCGCAATTGGCAAAAGAGAATAAAAAGTTTATTTACGGTCTAATTCGTGAAGGCGCGAGAGCAAAAGAATATGAGGTGGCAATTACATGGTTAATGGATGTGGGGTTAGTATATAAAATTAATCGTGTGAAGAAACCTGATTTCCCGCTTAGAGCTTATCAGGATTTTTCGGCATTTAAATTGTTTGTTGTAGATATTGGTTTATTGGGAGCCATGTCCCGGCTGAATCCTAAAATAATATTAGAAGGAAACAGACTTTTTGAAGAGTTTAAAGGGGCTTTGACAGAACAATATGTTTTGCAGCAGTTAATTACTGAGCCGGAAAATGATATATTTTACTGGTCAGCAGAAAATGCAAAATCTGAATTGGACTTTTTGATTCAGACAGATGAATACATTATTCCGGTGGAAGTAAAAGCAGAAGAAAATCTGCAGGCAAAAAGTTTAAAAGTATTTACACAGAAATATGGAGTGAAGAATGCGGTCAGAGTGTCAATGTCTGAATATAGGGAGCAGGACTGGTTAGTCAATATTCCGCTTTATAATATTGGAAATTTTAATCGATATATGAAATTAGAAAAATAAGAATAAAGAGATAGAGCAAACTATATAAACGAAAATATGGAGGCAAAACTATGGAAGAAACAATGAAAGACTACGAAAAAGAGCTGGAAGCATCTTTCCGGACGATTAATGAAGGTGATGTGATCAAGGGTACCGTAATTGATGTAAATGAGGAAGAAGTGACTCTGGATCTTAAGTATTACACGCAGGGAATCATCAGAGCAGTAGATATGAGCGATGATCCTGATTTTTCTCTTATGACGGATGTGCATGAAGGTGATGTGATTGAAGCGTCCGTAATAAAGACGGATGACGGTCAGGGTAATATTCTGCTGTCCAGAAGAGAAGCGAACGCTGTGCTCGCATGGGATATACTTGCTGGTTACATGGAGGAAAAGAAAGCTGTCCGTGTTAAGGTAAGCGAAATCGTTAATGCCGGCGCCGTTGCCTATCTGGAAGGTATCAGGGGATTTATACCGGCTTCCCAACTTGACATTTCGTACGTGGAAAACCTTGAGGAATACAAGGGAAAGGTGCTGGATGTAAGGGTGATAACAGTTGATCAGGACAAGGAAAAACTGGTACTTTCAGCGAAGGAAATTTTAAAGGAAAAAGTAAAGGACGAGCATGATCACAAGGTAGCAATGATTGTTCCCGGAACTGTTTTGGAGGGTACGGTAGAAAGTTTACAGCCTTATGGAGCATTCGTAGATTTAAAGGACGGTCTGAGCGGTCTGGTGCATATTTCCCAAATTTGCCAGAAGAGAATCAGGAAGCCTTCTGAGGTACTTAAAGTCGGAGATAAAGTTAAGGTAAAAGTCCTGAACACTAATGACGGTAAGATTTCGCTGAGTATGAAAGAGTTAGAGGAGCAGCAGGCGGAAGAAATGGAAAGTATCGACGTGAAGCAGTATGGTTCCGATGAGAGTGTAGGAACCAGCCTTGGGGATTTGTTTGCGAAGCTGAATATTAATTAGGGAAACATATAAGAATTAAAGTTGGAAATAAAATGCAAACTGTCGATAAAATTAATAAAAAATGGTATTATGATTCCAACACAGGAGGTTCTCGTATGCTTATTCAAAGACCAGACTATTTGAATTTCTTAATTGAATGGAAAGAACAGCAAATTATTAAGGTAGTTACCGGAATCAGACGGTGCGGAAAATCAACGCTGTTTGATTTATTCCGTGGATATTTGCATTCTATCGGCGTAGAAGAATCACAAATTATTTCTGTTAACTTTGAAGAAGCCGAGAATGACGAACTTTGTGATTATCAGACATTGTATAGCTATGTGAAAACGAAAATGCGTCCGGATAAGATGAATTACATTTTTCTGGATGAAATTCAGCATGTAAAAGATTATCAGAAGGCCGTGGACAGCTTGTTTGTTAAAAAAAATGCAGATGTGTATATTACAGGTTCAAATGCATATTTTATGTCCGGTGAACTGGCTACATTATTGTCGGGACGTTTTGTGGAACTGAAAATGTTGCCTTTATCTTTCAAGGAATATGTCAGCGCATTTGATGAATCTGTCAGCAAAGAAGAGTTATACCGTAATTATGTGTATAACAGTTCTTTTCCGTATACGGTGAATCTTAAAAACAGAAGAAATATTCATGCTTATCTTGACGGTATTTATAATACGGTTGTTTTGAATGATATTGTTGCCCGCAGAAAAATTCAAGACCCGTTGATGTTAAAAAGTGTCATTAAATTTATGTTTGATAATATCGGCAATTTATGTACGGTGAAAAAAATCGCAGACAGTATGACCAGTGCGGGACGGAAAATTTCAAATCATACCGTTGAAAATTATCTGGAAGGAATTACGGAAAGTCTGTTGATGTATCGTGTCAGTCGGTATGATATTAAAGGAAAGGAATATTTGCAGCTTCAGGACAAATACTATCTAGCTGATATAGGTCTGCGTTATTATTTGCTTGGCACGCGGGGAGTGGACCAGGGGCATATTCTTGAAAATGTTGTTTATTTGGAATTGATCCGCAGGGGATATGTGGTTTATGTTGGCAAAATCGGTGCGGCGGAGGTTGATTTTGTTGCGCAGGATTATGACGGGAATATTGAGTATTATCAAGTATCGTGGACAGTGCGGGATGGGAAAACGTTGGAACGAGAGTTGGCACCGTTAGATTCCATAACAGACCATAATCCGAAATATTTACTGACGATGGACAATGACCCGCCGGTATCGCATAATGGAATCAGGCAGGTTTTTGTATTGGACTGGCTTCTTGGATAGGCAGCACTAATATAGAAGGAACAGGAGAAAACATATTTCCGGAGGGTGAAATAAATATAGAGATAATGCCGGATAATACTAAAGAAAGAGAGAACTGCAATTGGATAGAAATGTGAATGTAATAACAGATTTAGATGGAAATAAGATTGTTGTAGTCAATGATATTATTTTTAAGGGAAAAAGAAATGTAAACTGGAAAGATGTAGAGGAATATTTGAAACAATATGTGGGTGAATTTTATGAGATTGCTGATACAAAAGAAATCATTTATATAGGTTTAGACCTGCCGGATGAATATGCAAACTCAAATTATACTCATCGCCTAAAGGGGGCAAGCGCAAAAGCAAAGGCAAATGCGGCACAAGGGCTTCCGGAAATGATAGAAATTGCTACAGGGAAACAGTTTGAAGAGAACAGAAAAGAAAAACATAACAAAGATGCCCAGTATGGGTGGTATCGTTATGAATCAAGGTTTGCATTGCCTGTTTTCAGTGAAAATGGAGAGGTTGAAAGATACAATGTGTTTCATGTTTTGATGCTCATGAGGCACGCAAAAGATGATAAGATTTATCTGTATGATATAATGGAAATAAAAAAAGAAATGAGCAACCTTTTCCAGTCAGATGACCTTACTCAGTAGAAGAACCCATTTCTTTAATAATATACTAAAGAGATTTATTGTTTTTGTCAATGAAAAGTTAAGAAAAAGCAGAAATTTCAAAAAGGAAAAGGCAGGAGCAGATAAAATGAACCTAGATATAAAAGAAGTAAAACTGGAAATTTATGTTCCGGAAGAATGTATTGAAATCATAAGAGATTCCCTAGCAGCTATTGGTGCGTGCCGTATTGGGGAATACAGCCATGTCGTTTCATGGCAGAGTACAAAGGGATTCTGGAAACCGTTGGAGAACAGCCATCCATACAATGGAGAAAAGGGAGAAATCTGTTTTGGCTGTGAAGCTAAAATGGAAGTGCGTTGTTCCATAGAACAGATACAGGATGCGATTCGTGTCATTAAAGAAAAACATCCTTATGAAGAGCCGGTGATTAATGTGATTCCGTTATTGAACATATAGTGACACAGCGAAAACCCCGGCACTGCACCATTGCAGCGTCGGGGCTTTCTTTTTAGGGGAGGATAAGTATTTCCTTATCTTTTGACTATTAACATTGTTACCGGATATGGAAAGTTTATTCATTAATTTTGAAAAAGTGAAAAAAATAAAATTTATAAAAAATTTATAGAGGAATTTTACAGTAATTAGTTAAGGATATTTACTTTTGCCACAAAATGTTGTATACTGACAACGTAACTATGCGATATAATGATTACAAAACGGAAAAAAGGTGGTTATAGAGATGGCATTATTAGAACAGTGGCGTAATATGGCTTATT
>CAZKOR010000255.1:0-5386 GCA_964554405.1 uncultured Bacteroides sp.
ATTTGAAGAGGTTGACTCCAAATTACAGGGTATTATGGTAAATATCTTCCATAATTTGGACGAGGCTTCCAAGAAATACGGTATGGCAGGCAACTATGTAGCCGGTGCGAATATCGCAGGCTTCCTGAAAGTAGCTGAGGCTATGAAGGCTCAGGGGATTGTGTAAAAATTGTTTATAAGATTATGATTTTTATGGAGAAGTCTTGCAAATACAATAGTATTTGTAAGGCTTTTCTTTTCTCTTGACAAATATATCAAACTGATATATTGTGTAATGTATCAGCTTGATATATGGAGGAGAATAATGAATAGACAGAAGATAAGAAAATTAGTATTGATTGTTTCCCTGCTTTTGTTTCCCATAACAATATGGTATATGTCACCGTATTTAATTATTCAGGGAGCAATGGAGGGGATTGTATCCGGAAGTTTTATTGTATTTGTTTGTATGCTGCTGGGTTCCATCTTTTTTGGAAGAATTTTCTGCGGCTGGCTTTGCCCTATGGGAGGTATGCAGGAATGTCTGTTTTCGGTAAATGATAATGTGCCGAAGCAAGGCTGGAAAAATAATATAAAGTATGTTATTTGGACAGCTTGGATTATCGCGGTTATTATATGCTTTATCTTCAGAAATGAAGAGATATCTGTAGATTTCTTTTATATGACGGATCATGGAATTTCAATTGCTGAAATTTATGATTATGTTATCTATTATGGCGTAATTTTTCTGGTGTTGATTCCGGCAGTGCTTTTTGGAAAACGAATATTTTGCCACTATTTTTGCTGGATGGCGCCATTTATGGTATTAGGAACAAAAATGCGTAAATTACTGCATATGCCGGGATTACATATAATGGTGAAGCAGCCGGATGCTTGTATTTCTTGTGGAAAATGTAATAAGGAATGTCCTATGGGAATTAAAGTATCTGAGATGATTAGCAAGGGAGAAATCAAGAGTACGGAGTGTATTCAGTGCGGTGCCTGCATAGATGGCTGCCCAAAAAAAGTTTTATCATATGGAATGACAGAAAGGAAAAATGACAATGGCAATAGAAAAGAAGATTGATTGTGTGATTTTGGGGTTATTAAGTCATGAAGACTTGACAGGATATGAAATAAAAAAGCGAATGGATAACTCATTAAAGTATTTTTGGGGAGCGAGTTTTGGAAGCATATACCCGGCGCTTAGTGATTTGGTTGCCAGAGGCTTGGCAAGTAACCGTAATGGAGCGGAAAATAAGCGAAACAAAATCATATATTCTATTACCGAAGAGGGAAGAAACTATTTAAAAGAATGGCTTAAAATTCCTGTAGAGAAAGATGAACTGCGTTATGAAACATTACTAAAATTATTTTTTGGCAGTGAAGGTGGGGAATTACAGGCAATATCTCACATAGAAACATTTCAGGAGAAGATAGAGAGGGAGTTGTCTCATCTTGTAGGTGCAGCGGATACTCTTAGAAATAATATTGATGTTGATGATGTGCACAAATATTATTTGCTTACGGTAGAGTTTGGCATTAAAACCTATCGTGCTTATTTGGAATGGTGTGAAGAAGCGAAAAAGTCATTGTGCGATGCACATACATCGTATTGACGTAGCACTTTGCGGATAATATAATATAGTAAAAGGAAGGAGTGGGTATTATGGCAACAACTAATATAACAATGAGAATAGATGCAGGAATAAAGGCACAATTGCAGGAGTTGATGTCAGACCTTGGATTAGACATGACTACTTTTTTTACTATGGCAGCAAAACAGGCAATAAGAGAGCAAAGGATTCCGTTTGAAATATCAAGAGATATTCCTAATGTAGAAACGATGGAAGCTTTGGAAGAGGTTAGGCAGATGAAACAAAATCCCGTTCTTGGGAAATCTTATACAGATGTGGATGAGATGATGAGGGAGTTGTTAACATGAGTTATACAGTAAAACCAACTTCTAGATTTCAGAAAGACTTAAAGCGAATACAAAAGAGAGGATATGACATATCGCTGTTGACGGATATTATTAAGAAGTTGGCAAATGGAGAGCCGTTGCCGGAAAAGAATAAAGATCATCCGCTAAGTGGTGATTATATCGGTTGTAGAGAATGTCATATCACACCAGATTGGCTTCTTATATATGAGATTGATAATGGAGAGCTGATTTTATACTTAACAAGGACAGGCAGTCATAGTGATTTATTTTAATTTAGGATAAAAAGTGAAGTGAAAATGCTCCCTTTTCAAAATTGGCGTCCATAAAAAATAGGTTATAATTGCACTAGCAAATCGGAATTTGAAAGGGATAAAAAAGTGAAAAAAGAAAGTGTTTTGATTTTTATTGATGGAACAATTTGCGATGACAGACACCGACTTAATTTGTATGGAACGGCAGATTTCTACAATGAAGAAAATGTTATGAATGATAAGCCCGTTACGGGTAGTGTTAAGTTTGTTGATGCACTTGCAAAAAGATATAATATTATTTATATTGGGGCAAGACCAGAGGAAAGCCATTCTCTTACTTATAAATGGCTTCATATAAATGGATTTCCTGAAGGTAAGGTATTCTTAGCTCCTGAACAGAGCATGCGGACTAAAATTGTAGAATCTGTTCTGTTAAATGAAAATATTGTCCTTGGAATTGGCGATAGGTGGGATGACAATCAGTTACATTTAATTTTGGGATGCAAAAGCATTATTGTTAAAGAATACTTCGGAGACTTCGATTTTGTAAAAAAATATGTGTGTTAAATTTATGCTATCAATTCCAGTTTGTGGAGTAATTAATGAGAACACTATACCTAAAAGGGAGTATAAATAGAATGACAACAAGCTACACCTTCAAAACCCCCATCGGTTTCATAAAAATCTGCGAAGAAAACGACAAACTTACATCCCTTTCCTTACAGCGGGGAGAGCCGGAAACTGCCCTGTCATCAAACTTTGTTAAACATTCTGAACTGCTGTATGAGGCATACAAGCAGATAAATGAATATTTCGCAGGAAAGAGGAAAAAGTTTGAACTGCCGATATGCTGCATGGGAACAACATTTCAGAAGCAGGTCTGGGAAGAGCTGCAAAGAATCCCTTATGGCGAAACGCGAAGCTATGAGGATGTTGCCATCGGCATAGGAAATCCGAAAGCAGTCCGCGCGGTAGGGCAGGCAAACAATAAAAACCCGCTTTTAATTATTGTTCCCTGTCACAGAGTCATTCACAAAAACGGCAATATTACCGGATTCGCCTGTGGGACAGAAGTAAAAAAGTATCTGCTGGATTTAGAGAAAGAGTATCTATAAACGGGTTTTTTAATGTGAAGACATCCGTATATAGCATTCATTGCACATATAACAGTCTTCCAAAGCTCTGTGCGCACCCGATGCGTTAATGCCGTAATGTTCGCAGATAGTGGAAAGTCTGTAATTAGCAAGTCCGGACAGTGTTTTTCTTGCAAGCGGTAACGTATCGGTGATACGGTTTTTGATGTTAGGAAGTCCTAATTTTTGGCATGCCTGATTGAGAAAAAGAATGTCAAACGTTTTTATATTATGTCCTACAAGTTTGCAGGCTCCGATAAAGTCTAAAAATTTTGGCAGAACGCTTTCGATAGAAGCGGCATCCTGCAGCATTTCATCTGTGATGCCTGTGAGTTTGGTTATGTTTGCTGGTATGCTTGACTTCGGTTTCACCAGTTCGCTGAAAGAAATAATTTCTTCTCTGGTGCATTTGACAGCGGCAATTTCTATGATTTCATCCTGCTTATAGTTTAATCCGGTAGTTTCCAAATCCAAAACCACATAAGGGGCAGCGGTAGTATTACGCGCCTGTCTGGGAGCTCTGGGTGTGGGGGCTTTATGGAATGTACGTCCTCTTTTTTTCATATCCAGAAGATAGTCGGAATGTATCGTAAGCAGTTCATTTTCTGCCTGGATGGTAATTGCCGCCCATGTTTCAAACGCACAGTCATATCCTTTCACCTCGCAGGCAATCGGTGCGTCCTCTTCGGGTTTATAATAATAAAATCCTGATAAGTCCGTGGAAGTTTCCGATAAAAGCCTGTATTTTCTTAAAAATTCTATTTTTTCCATATCGCTGCCAAATGTAATCATTTGTATTTTTCCTTTTCGCAAATTTATTGTATAATATCTTATGGAATGATGATAACATAGCGCAAAAGAAAATGTAAAGGAGAACAGTTCATGCAGACACAAGATTATAAAGATAAGGGACTTAACTTGTTGAAAAGGGGGCAAAAGGGTATTATTCATGCCATATTCAGCCGTTTTGGACTGATGCTGCTTTTGCTTCTTATACAGTTCTTTTTCCTTTTTAGTATCTTTTATTGGTTTGGAGGGCTTTTACCGCATGTATATGGCGGTACGGTATTGTTCAGTATTGTCATGGTAATTTATCTGTTAAACAGCGGAATCAATTCCACGGCTAAAGTAACATGGCTGATTGTGATAATGCTTCTGCCCGTGTTTGGTCTGCTTTTATTTTTATTCACACAGAGCGATATCGGACACCGCGCTTTGAAAAAGCGGATGAATGACATTATTGCAGATACGAAGGAGCGTATACCGCAGTCAGAGGAGATTATGGACAGGCTATCCAAAGAGAATCCCGGCATAGCGGCTCTATCACACTATATTCACAGAAGCGGCTGCCATCCGGTATATGATAAGACATCCGTTACCTACTTTCCGCTTGGAGAGAACAAGTTTGAGGAGATGCTTAAGCAGCTTGAAGAAGCGAAGCATTTTATTTTTATGGAATACTTTATTGTTGATGAAGGGATCATGTGGGGCAGAATATTGGAGATACTTGCCAAAAAAGCGGCAGAAGGCGTGGATGTACGTGTTATGTATGACGGAACCTGCGAGTTTGCTTTGCTGCCGTATGACTACCCGAAACGCTTGAAAGCATTGGGGATTAAATGCAAAGTATTTGCCCATGTAACACCGTTTATTTCCACACACTATAATTACAGGGACCATCGAAAAATTCTTGTGATTGACGGGCACACCGCGTTCAACGGCGGCGTAAATCTTGCGGATGAATATATCAATCAGAAAGAAAAGTTCGGACATTGGAAAGATACTGCCGTTATGATAAAAGGTGAGGCGGTCAAAAGTTTTACTCTGATGTTTCTGCAGATGTGGTCTATTGATGAAAAAGAAGAGGAATCAGCTCATTTTCTTTCCTATCCGTCATTTCCTGCAGAGGAGGCGAAAGGCTATGTGATTCCTTACGGAGATTGCCCTTTGGATGATGATAAGCTGGGCGAAAGGGTATATATGGATATTTTAAACCGTGCCCTGAAATATGTGCATAACATGACGCCATATCTGATTTTCGACGAGGAACTGGAGGCGGAGTTAAAATTTGCAGCGGA
>CAZKOR010000256.1:0-5286 GCA_964554405.1 uncultured Bacteroides sp.
GCAATACGGTGAAGAGATGAGCGCTATGATTGCAGACCAGATGGCAGTCATGTTCGTGAAATCCGAGTATGAGGCTTTAGGGATTGATTTGAATACGATGCAGACTAAGTATCTGTTTAAAACCGGCTCTAAGATGCTGCTTATGGCAATTTTGATGATGGCAGCATCCATCGCGGTTGGTTTTCTGGCAGCAAGGGTTTCTGCAGGAATCGGTCTGCGGCTTCGTAACAAAGTGTTCCGGAAGGTAGTATCTTTTTCCCATGCGGAAATGGATCAGTTTTCTACGGCATCTCTGATTACGAGAAGTACGAATGATATTCAACAGGTTCAGATGGTTTCGGTTATGCTGTTACGAATGGTCTGCTATGCACCAATACTGGGAATCGGCGGCATTATCAGAGTGGCAAGTACGAGAACCGGTATGGGATGGATTATTGCGGTGGCAGTCGGCGTTATGCTTTTGTTAGTCGGCACTTTGGTAAGTATTGCCATGCCGAAGTTCAAGCTGATGCAAACCCTGGTAGATAAGATGAATCTGGTATCCAGAGAGATTCTGACAGGTATTCCGGTTATCAGAGCATTCAGCCGTGAGAAATATGAAGAGAAGCGGTTTGATAAAGCAAATAAGGAGCTGATGGCTACGCAGCTTTTTACTAACAGGGTTATGACATTTATGATGCCGGTTATGATGCTTGTTATGAATGGAATTACAGTTGCGATTGTATGGTTTGGCGCTAAAGGAATGGATTTGGGCAATTTGCAGCTTGGTGATATGATGGCATTCATTACCTATTCTATGCAGATAGTGATGTCCTTTTTGATGCTGACGATGATATCGGTTATGCTGCCGAGAGCCGGCGTGGCGGCAGAACGTATTGAAGAGGTGCTCCATACGGAACCGACGATTCTGGATGCAGAGCAGGTTCGGGATGAGAATGTGGAAGGAAAAGGCGTAGTGGCGTTTGAAAATGTCAATTTCCGCTATCCGGGAGCAGAGGAAGACGCGCTGGCGGATATTTCCTTTGTTGCGCGTCCGGGTGAGACTACCGCAATTATCGGCAGCACCGGTTGCGGAAAATCTACTTTATTACATCTGATACCTCGTTTTTATGATGTGACAGGCGGGCGCATTACGATTGACGGCGTTGATATCAGAGAACTGTCCCAGAAAAAATTACGCAGCCTGTTAGGTTTCGTACCGCAGAAGGGGGTTCTTTTCTCCGGTACGATAGAGTCAAATATTAAGTTTGCCGGAGAAGATGTTATTTCGGATGATGCCATGAAAGATGCGGCAGGGATTGCGCAGGCGACAGAGTTTATTGAGAGTAAAAAAGAAGGTTATTTAAGCCCGATCGCACAGGGCGGTACGAATGTATCCGGCGGTCAGAAACAGCGGCTTTCTATTGCAAGAGCAATTGCACCTAAGCCAAAGGTATTCCTTTTTGACGATAGTTTTTCCGCGTTGGATTATAAGACAGATGCAGTGCTTAGAAGGGCGCTGAATGAGAAAATATCCGATGCTGCGGTGATTATCGTGGCACAGCGAATCAGTACGATTTTACATGCGGACCAGATTATTGTACTGGATGACGGCAGGATAGCGGGAATCGGAAGACACGAGGAGTTATTGAAAAACTGCCCGTCTTATCAGGAAATCGCGAGATCCCAGTTATCAGAAGCTGAGCTGAAAGGAGGTATAGCGTAATGAGTGAAGAACAAAGAATGCCCAGAGGCCCCAGATCCCCTCATGGACCGCATGGACGGATGATGCCGGGGGAAAAGGCGAAGGATTTTAAAGGAACCATCAAGAAGCTGATTCGCTATATGGGAAACTATAAATATGCTCTGTTTGCTGTTGTTATCTTTGCAATTGGCAGCACTGTATTCAACATTATCGGTCCTAAGATTTTAAGTAAAGCGACAACAGAATTGTTCAATGGTCTGATGGCGAAAATATATCGGACCGGAGGTATTGATTTTGATAAAATAGGAAAAATCCTGTTGATGCTATTGGGACTGTATGTAATCAGCGCTTTATTGTCCCTATTTCAGGGATGGATTATGACAGGTGTGTCGCAAAAGTTGTGTTTCAGGTTCCGTAAAGAAATTTCAGAAAAAATAAACCGTATGCCGTTAGAATATTTTGAATCCAGAACAGTGGGCGAGGTGCTGTCCCGTATCACAAACGATGTGGATACGCTCGGCATGAGTTTAAACCAGAGTATAACAACGCTGATTACTTCTGTGAGCACGTTGATTGGCGTACTGATTATGATGTTGAGCATCAGTCCGCTTATGACATTGATTGCCCTTGTTATTCTGCCGGTTTCCGGCGGATTGATTGGTGTTGTAGTGAAGTTTTCCCAGAAATATTTCGTTGCACAGCAGACTTATCTAGGTAAGATTAACGGTCAGGTAGAAGAGGTTTACAGCGGTCAGAATATCGTTAAGGCATTTAATAGGGAAGAAACGGTTTTGAAGGAATTTGAAGAAACAAATGATATGCTTTATCAGTCCGCATGGAAATCCCAATTCCTGTCCGGCATGATGCAGCCGATTATGGCATTTATCGGTAATCTGGGTTATGTTGCAGTCGCTGTCAGCGGCAGTTTCCTGACCATCAGGGGAACGATTGAAATTGGGGATATTCAGGCGTTCATCCAGTATGTGAGAAATTTCACACAGCCCATTACGCAGTTGGCACAGGTATCTAATATGTTACAGTCTACCGCGGCAGCTGCGGAAAGAGTATTTGAATTTTTGGGAGAAGAGGAAGAAGACCAGGTTGTCGAAAATCCGGTACACTTACCACAGATGACAGGCCGTGTCGAATTCGAAAATGTAAAATTTGGATATAAACCGGATAAAATTATCATCCATAATTTCAGCAGCAAGGTTGAACCTGGGCAGACGGTTGCCATCGTTGGACCGACCGGCGCGGGAAAGACAACTATGGTGAAGTTATTGATGCGTTTCTATGATGTCAACAGCGGCAGTATCAAAGTGGACGGACACGATATCCGCAGGTTCAACCGCAGCGAACTGCGCGAAAGTTTTGGCATGGTATTGCAGGATACGTGGCTGTTTAAAGGAACGATTATGGAAAATATCCGTTATGGAAGGCTGGATGCAACCGACGAAGAAGTCATTGAGGCAGCAAAAGCCGCACATGCGCACAGATTTATCCAGACTCTGCCGGGCGGTTATCAAATGGAACTGAATGAAGATGCAAGCAACGTATCGCAGGGGCAGAAGCAGCTTCTTACAATAGCGAGGGCGATTCTTGCCGACAATAAGATTCTGATTCTGGATGAAGCCACCAGTTCCGTCGATACGAGAACGGAACAGCGTATTCAGAAAGCAATGAACAACCTCATGAAGGGAAGAACCAGTTTTGTCATTGCGCACAGATTATCTACCATCAAGGATGCGGATTTGATTCTGGTCATGAAAGACGGCGATATCATTGAGCAGGGTAATCATGAACAACTGCTTGCACAGAACGGTTTCTATGCGGAATTATATAATTCACAGTTTGAGGATGTAACGGCATAAACTTTAAATATCTGACGTTGCTAAGTGGCGTGAAACGTTTTTGGGGGTTGAGAAATCAACCCCCTTTGCTATAATTAATGAAAGGAAGGTGAGGTGCTGGAATGAATCAGGGAATTATGGATTTTATTTGGATATCCATATTGATGTTGATTATGTGTGTCCTATTAGGCAGAATGTTAGTATCATATTTTATTAGAGCCGGAAAATATGGGGGAATACCGCCATCACCAGAAAGTCGTGAGAAAATGAAATTTGTCACACAGCTTACAAAAGCTGAGGTGATAGAAGGACTAAGAAGCCATAAGGTAAATGATATATTTGAATATGAATTTAGGAGTGAAAGCGATATTGTATATATACTGTCAATAAAAGGGATAGGTATGTTAAATCTGGCTTGTGAAGGAAATGTTACATATAAATTAGTGATTTCATCAAAGGCAGACAATACTGTGGTGTGGGTTGTTTTATATGAAGGTGATAATGAGGATGCAATAGAAAGATATAGTTGGGAGTTAAAGGGCTTTATGGAGAAAAAAATAATGGCGGTCAGGGTAGAGTGAGTGCACGGAAAGGAACGTATAAATGTATATAGCTAAGATACTGTTAAGTATGCAATACAAGAGGCTATTTTCCAAGTGAAGAAGTTTCCTTCGATGATATATAACATAATATACCTATGAGATGAAAAATGTATTTTTCTATAGCCATATTGCGCTAATTCGGGTTCGTCGCATAGTTTCAGAGAAGCACCGGACTGTGACAATTTCTGTATAGTATTTTCGGCATCTTGTAAAACACTGCGGGCAGCTGTTTCATTGCAGAGTGTTATGCAAATGTAAAAGAGGATGTCGTCCAACTGCTGTTTGGCAAAATCAGACAAAATTACTTTATAGCCCATATTTATCCCTCAGTTCTGCAAGTGATTCAGTTGCCTCTTGACACTGACCGTTTTGATGTTGGTTCCGGGAAAGTTCCAATTCCTCAAGAAATTGATTTTTTGTAATGGTCTGCGTTCCTCTGTTTAAAAAGAACTGTCGAATTACTTGCTGAACGACTTGCAGCTCATCTTCTGTGCATCTTTCAATCATGGATACAGTAGCTTCCAATGTACTCATGGTATCGCCTCCTTACCATAAATAATTTTCCGTTTTCATAATTTTATTATACTCTGAAAGGATTTACTTGGGAAGTTATTAATTTTCAAAATAGCAGTTTATAAGTTTAACATGTGGCACTAAAGGTTTTTTGTTTTCATTTTATGGGTTCATTGACTATAATTAATAAATGGAAATACAGAGATAATACAGGATATTGGAGGGTGGATGGAGGGAAATTATTTATTTGCATGTAACGAAGATGATATTTTCTATATTCAGAAGAAGGGAAAAAGGAATATTTATACAGAATAAATTTAAATACAGGTTTAAAAGAAAAAATATATTCTACAAGAAATAAGGTGATTGGACTTTTTAATAATGACGTTGAGGAGTGATATCATATATGCTTAATGTGCAGTGCTTTATGCGGTTGTACATTTAGAAGGAAACTACTTTATAATTAAGTATATTCGAGATTTGGAGGTGTAGGAATGAGAGATCGCAGTATGGCATTAGTAGTTCGTAATAATAAAATATTGTCGGTACAAACGCACAGATCAGGTAGATATATCAATGAGTTGCCGGGCGGCGGCATTGAGCCGGGCGAAACATCGGAAGAAGCGGCACTCAGAGA
>CAZKOR010000257.1:0-5281 GCA_964554405.1 uncultured Bacteroides sp.
ATAAACAACATGCTTCTCATCAAAGTCTACCGGAATTCCCCATTTAAAAGAAGTTCTGGACACACATAAATCCTGAAGTCCGGGCAGAAGAAAATTATTCATCATTTCATTTTTACGGGAAACCGGCTGAATAAATTCCGGATGCGCATTGATATGCTCAATCAGCCTATCCGCATATTTACTCATTTTAAAGAAATACGCCTCTTCTTTTGCAGGTTTCACTTCTCTTCCGCAGTCCGGGCATTTCCCGTCCACTAACTGCGACTCCGTCCAGAAAGACTCACAGGGTGTACAATAAAGCCCCTCATAAGCGCCTTTATAAATATCCCCTTTCTCATATAACTTTTTGAATATCTTCTGTACCTGTTTCTCGTGATAATCATCGGTTGTACGGATAAATTTATCATAAGAAGTATTCAGGGAATCACAAATAGAGCGTATCTGTCCTGCTACATTATCCACAAACTCCTTGGGTGTAATACCCGCTTCCTGCGCTTTTAATTCAATTTTCTGTCCGTGTTCATCCGTTCCTGTCTGGAAAAAGACATCATAACCGTCTTTTCGCTTAAATCTGGCAATACTGTCTGCCAGAACAATCTCGTAACTGTTGCCGATATGCGGTTTGCCGGAAGTATAGGCAATCGCTGTTGTCATATAATATTTTCCTTTATTCATATTTATAACCATGCTCCTCTCTGAAAATAAAAACCGTCCTCTCATATTTTTCACAAATATAAGAAGACGGATATCTAACCGTGTTACCACTTCTTTTTCATCATATTCTCACGAATATGACCTCATCAAGTACCATGTATCGCTAGATACATTTATTTTGATACTCTGCCGCTATAACAGGCGGAACCTGTTGCAGCCTAACCGGACGGCTCGGATGCACTGCTCGGAAGCCATGTTCGGCATGTTCCCTCTCTATTCCTCTCAGCTGCTGCAATTTATATGCAGACGCTCATCCGCGCAATGGAATATTCTCTGTAAAGACTTTGCATACCTACTCTCTTCGTCATCGCTTTTATCAATATATTGTTAGCCTATCATAAAGAGATTATGTTGTCAATTATGTAATTTCACTCCATCATGCACACTCTGTCCGCCATTTGGATAGTGGATGTTCTATGGGCAATCATAAGGATGGTTTGCTGTCCTCGAAGTCCGCGGATGGCATCGTTGACAAGATGTTCCGATTCGTTGTCAAGCGCAGAGGTTGCTTCATCCATCAAAAGAATCGGTGCACCTTTTAAAACAGCGCGGGCGATGGCAATTCGCTGACGCTGCCCGCCGGAAAGGCGGTTTCCGCGTTCACCGACCTGCGTATCATAACCGTTTTCCAATTGTAATATAAAGTCATGCGCATTAGCAACTTTAGCGGCTGCTATAATATCATCCTGAGAGGCATTTAAATTTCCCATATGGATATTTTCCATAATGCTACCCTCAAACAGATATGGCTCCTGTGGTACATAAGCGATAAACTGCCGTAATTCTTTATTGGTTATATTTTTTGTATCATTTCCCATAACATTGATACTTCCATTTTCGACCGGATATAAGCCGAGAAGCAATTTTGATACGGTAGATTTGCCGCAGCCGGAAGCTCCGGTAAGAGCCAGACATTCGCCTTTTTCCACCATTAAGGAATAATCTTTTAACACTACATTTTCATCATAGGAAAAGTCTATTTGGCTGACAGAGACCGCTAAGGAATTGTTATTGTCTGCCCTGCTGTCTTCATTAGCCTTTGCCCCATATAAGGGTGCTTTTTTATCTGCATACCAGTTTTCAGGTTCTCTTTCTTCTTCCAGAAAATCAAAAATATTCTGTGCATAGGTTAAATAGGCTATTAGTTCCGGCCAATATTGATTCATTTGCAAAAATTGAGCAGAAAAGCTGCCGTATAATGTATAAATTGCGGCAAGCGCACCAAGCGTTGTATAGCCCCTTTGTACAAAAAAGATTCCGAGGATTAAAAAGACAAGGGAGCAGAGTAAATCAAATCCGCGGTTTGCGCTTTCCAGACATGCTGATAACAAAATCCAGCGGTTTGATTTTTGGGAGTAATGTTTTATCTCTTGAATACATTCTTCTACAGTGGCTTTCCCTTTCGCAAACATCCTGACCTGTTCCATGCCCTGCAGAAGATTAGAAAGTTTCTGCGTCAGTACACCGATAATTTCCGATAAAGTATGATTGACTTTGCGAAGCGGTTCTACCAGGATAGCATTAAGAAACATCATGGCAGCGTTTACGCCGACAAGGCAGAGTGTAAGCTGCGGGGAGAGAAGAAGCATGGGAATCAGATAAACAACGACTTCTAAAAAGGGCATGATTGTTCTGCGGAAACGAGAGCCGTAGATATCTCCCATTCTTCCTAAATCGTATGAAACTTTCGCCATAATTTCCCCACTGTGGTGTTTTTCATAATAGGAATATGGCAGTTCCATTTCCAGAGCCAGTATTTGTTCATATAAAACGCCGTATACCCGTTTGGCTTCCACGTTATAAACGACCGCGCCTTTGCGGTATACTAACAGCGATATGATACCGGCGCTTACACATCCTGCTATGATAAAAATAAGCCGGTGGAAATCTCCTGTCTGGGCGATATCTACTACACCTTTCATCAAAAGTGAGGAAAGCACGGAAAACATTGCCATACCGACACTCATGGCTAGAATGGCTGCATAATAGAAGAAACGGCGTTTTCCCATGACCCGCATGGTTCTACAGAACAGTTTCCATGTATTCTTCATATGTACCGGCCTCCTCTACTCTTTTATTTTTTACTACATAAATTCTGTCAGCATCCTGAATGGTTGAGAGCCGATGTGCGATAGTAAGACAGGTTTTACCCTCGCTTACTTTTGCAATCGCCCTTTGGATTTCCTTCTCGGTTCCCTCATCAATTGCAGATGTCGGTTCATCTAAAAGTAAAATAGGAGCGTTTTTTAAAATTGCTCTTGCTATGGCAATCCGCTGTTTTTGTCCGCCGGAGAGGATAGCGCCGCGCTCTCCGACAACGGTTTGATGCTGCATAGGAAGCGTTTGGATAAAATCATGAATTTCCGCATCCTGACAAGCTTTAATGACTTCCTGCATAGATGCATTCCAGTTTCCGTAGCGAACGTTTTCTTCTATTGTAGTTGGAAAAAGAAAAACATTTTGTGAAACAAGGGAAAACAGGCTTCGCGCTTTGCTGATATCCCAGTCGGAAAATTGTCTTCCATACAGGAGATATTCGCCATCCTGTGGTTTGTAAAAACCGCACAATAAATGAAAAATCGTGCTCTTTCCACCTCCTGATTCACCTGCAAATGCGACATTTTCTCCTGTTCGTATCGTAAAAGAAGCGTTTTCCAGAACCGGAAGTTCTTTGTTATAGCCAAAACACAGATTGTCAAAGGCAAGGACAACTTCCGTATCTAATGGCGTTTCCTCTTGCCCTGACACCTCTTCCGGCGTATTTAATATTTCCTCTATACGTTGTATGCATACAAGACTTCCGGCGGCGTCAACCATGCTAAAAGGGATACCGATGAAAGCATCCACAAGTTTGGAGAGTATAAGAATAAATGCAAGAAGTTCACCGATGCTTAAACTTCCCCGCATAACAAGTACAACAGCGTATATAGCGCATAAAATATTGGGAATCCATTGAATCAGCTTTCTGATAAGAAGAGCCTTGTTGGATACTTTTGCACGTTTTTCTTCGTTGTCAACCAAATCCAGAGTGGCAGCATGCATTTTATCCTGAAAATAGGGTTCCAGTAAGAAGCTTCGTACCACCATAATACCACTCAAAACATCCTGAGCAATTTCCGTAATGGTATCTGACTTGGCACGATATGTCTTTGCCAGATTTCGGATTTTCTGCACCAGTTTATTGGCAATCCGGATTACAAGCGGATAACATACAAGTACCATAATAAAAAGACCGGCATTTAGGGTTCTCACATAATTGGCATAAATAATAACAGCAATACCGTCCGTTAGGAGACGTACAAATGTTTCGCTTAAAAAATGTTCCGCCTCTCCTAAATCAGAGTTCACTTTATTAATGACGGAAGCGGAGTTGTTTTCGTCAAAATAGCGGTACTCTATACAATAGAGCTTTTGTGACACTTGTTTGCAATATCTTGTAAATACGAGAAGACCATATTTAGAAGCTACTGCGCTTGCGATAAATGCCGCTGCGAAACCGATTAATGTCAGCAGCATAAATTCTGTCAGAAAGCTGCCTAATACAATAGATTCTCCGGAAAGCATCCGGTCTATAACAGCACTGATAACCTTATTACCTCTGACAACAGCGAAATTGAGCAGGCTGAGTAATGCTATTTCACATGGAGGTATGTACCAGTAGTGAAGCATGTTTCTTAAGAAGAAATTTTTCTCTCTTTTTTTCAACTTATCACCATAGACCTTTCTCTTACTGTTTTTTCAGTTTCCTGTGCTATAATACCTTTTCACGCTTATCCGCCAGAACAGATAGGCGGCCGTGTATACCGCCACACCGACAAACGGTGCGATATAAATATATGCTTCAGGGTAATTCGCCATATCCGCTTTCCGCAAAAGAAACTGCGCCGGAAAGTAATTTACAAATGCAAAGGGCACGACATATATCAGCAAAACTTGTATCAGCTTATGATAAATGCTGATTGGATATCCTGCAAATTTACGCATATTCCAATAGAAAATCGACCGGATGCTGTTGGTCTCTACGAAATAGAAACACAATGACGAAATGATAATGAATATTCCGCCCTGTATCATTATACCACTGATAATCGCAGCAATATAGTACAATACTGTGAAAAAATTCCAATGTATTCCGACTTTACCGGCAGATATGACAAACAGGAGTATTCCCAATGTCCCATGCCCTACTGAAGCTATCAAATCTGCATTATTCAAAATAAGCTGAAGCAGCAGACCTCTTGGTCTGACAAGAAGCCTGTCAAATCGACCTTCCCTGATCGTATCCGAAAACTGTCTCAGATCTGCAAACAGCGAAACCACAAATGCATAGGTCAAAAAGAGTATGCTATACAAAAACAGCATTTCGTTTACATTCCATCCATTGATCTTATCAAACTTAAGCAACGCCAGATAGATTGCGATAATATTGGCAGATTCCCTGATGAACACTGCCAATGCGTTTGCCAGAGACTCCGCTCTGTACTGCATCCTTGTATGGACACTCATCTTCAACGACTGCAATACGACCCTGATTTCTCCCATACTGCTTACCCTCCCTGCACCACGA
>CAZKOR010000258.1:0-5261 GCA_964554405.1 uncultured Bacteroides sp.
CTTCGAATCCGTTAGGATATACTTTGCAGATGTTTTTTAATGATAAACTTGCCATGTGCTTGTGCCTCCTAAAATTTTCACTTTTTTATTCATGATTATTTAACAATAATCAAGTCTGAAACTAGTATAACGGACTTTTTCAACCTTTGCTATACCACTATTTCACAAATATTTTGTGTTCGATTGTAAAAATTGCTTATTTTCGATAGAAAAAAAATCCCATTTTGACAAATTGACGAGGAAATGAATGCTTTATTGTACAAATTGCCTAAAAGCATGTTCTATACTTATTCCGTCTCGTCAGGGTCACGATAAAAAGCAAGCTGGTTCTTTCCTCTTTCCTTCGCTTTATAAAGCGCCTTGTCGGCTGCCTTGTAAATATTTTCAAAACTGTCTCCTTCTTTCGGGAAAATTGCAACGCCGATACTTGCTGTTGCCGAATACTTTGTATATTCTCCCGCTTTAAAGTCTTTAAAGAAATCTTCTACTTTTTTGGCTTCCTTTTTGATGGACTCCGTATCCTTTATACCTTTCAGGAAAATAATAAACTCATCACCTCCGGCACGGCCGATAATATCCGTCGCACGGAAAAGAACGCCTATCTGCTTTCCTAAAGAACGGAGCACCTCATCACCGAAAGCATGTCCCATCGTATCATTTATCTTTTTAAAATTATCAATATCTAAAACAAACATCATAGACTGGCTGTTTGGATTCTTTTCAATGTATTCTTTAATCTTACGCTCTGTCGCAAGCTTATTATTCAGTCCGGTTAAAAGATCCGTATCGGCTTTTACTTCAAGCTGTTCCTGTTTTCTCATGTTATATACTTTACTAATCATATTAATGCCGATAATCGTAAAACAGAATACGATAACAACCACAGATAACTGATAAAGAATATTTCTGCTGTTTCTCCACTGCAGAGCAGTCTGTGTATCAACGTAGTCCTGATCAATCGTCATAACCAATGCCCAGTTATTAATGCCCAAGGGCGCATATACCAGAGAATAATCCGCATCCGCCATACTGACCTCAGACATACCGCTTAACCGTCCATCGATGCGGCTCTTAATCCGTCTGGCTACATCGGAGTTATTCAGCTTGTCATATATATTATCCCCCTCCTGCCAATGCTGTTTCATACAGGAGGTCGCAAAAGCCATACCGTCTGCATCTATTAATGTGGCAGCATTCCAGCCTACCGTATCAACCTGCTTTACTATCGCTTCAAAATTACTGAGCGGATAAAACAAAAGTAATTTAGCGGATTTGCTTTCAGAATTCACCGGAGTACTGACAATGATGGTACTCTGCCCACTAATGCCGTCATCCATCGTATAGATATAGGCAATATCCTCCGCATCACAAATCTGTTCAAAATAATCCGTCTGAGTTATGGAAATCTTCTCCCCGGCACTGTTAATACCATCACCGTTTTCATCACATATGTATGCTGCGTATGCACCGGAATACCGCATTGCCACATCTGCCAATTCCACAGCAGAAGAAGAATTTAATGACGATTCTTTTCCCAAAAGCTCACTAATCGGTCTGCCAACCGTTTCCAGCCGCGTAATTCGCTCCTGGAATTTATTTGTACATACTTCTGCCGCTATTGTCATATTTCGTGTAACTGCGTCATTCGCACTTATTCTGCTCTTCACGGAGAAGTTGAAAAGCATGATGCCCAGTATAATAATCATAACAGCTGTCGGGCATATCCATTGTATTGCAATTGATCTCGTTTGTTTATCCATTATCTTCCTCATTTCCTTCTTCTGTCTGTACAGTAAATTCATAGTCTGACACTACCGCCGCCGCTTCCGGTTCATATTTCTTAAATGTTCCGCTGAGTAAATGCGCCGAACAATATGCCGGTAGTGAAATACCAAACATAATAACAAAAATAGTCGCATAAGATGAAAAATATAATACTACAATGGGAACCGCCTGTATAAGAATTAACAACAGTGTTTTAGGCAGATTCAATATCGCCATACAAAAAGCATTTTTCAATGTATTCTTTACCGTATTGTCAAATCTCGACAATACCGGGAAAACATAAACCGCTACCATCAACACAATTATGGCAATCGCCAGAATCATCACAACAAGCAGTTTCGGAAACGTCAGTCCGGAATTAATGAAAATACGGAAGTCACCTATATAAACCAGTATAATTAGAAGCATAATCAGCCATAAAATTGTAGCCTGCTTAAAATTCTGTTTAAAGGATTTAAAAAATCCCTTCACTAAATACCCCTCTTCTCCCCGTACGATTTTTAAAAGCACATAATACATTCCCGTATAGGAAGCGCCGATTGTAATAATTGGAATACAACAGATAAGCACCAAAAAATTTAATATCAGCAAATCTCCCACTAAATTTAAAAATCTCATTAGCGGACTGTCCAAATCAAATAAACGTCCCATAATTACCTCTTTTCATCTCTTAATGTCTTAATATTTATTTTTTAAAACGTTTGCTAAGCTGCTCATATTGAGAGTTTAACGTTTGATACGTTTTCATAACCTGCGCTGACTCTTTCTTTACCTCTTCCATAATATTATCATAGAAATTAATAAATGTATTAACCGCCTGTCTGTCAAGACGGTTTTTGTTAATTTCCTCCTGTAAGATCAGAATCACTTTCTCTTTCCCCAACGGTTCCCGGTAAGGTCTTTTATTCGTCATGCCGGTAACCATATCCGCTATCTGCAGCACTTTCTGCTCCTGTGTCATATGGCTTGCTTTTATTTTTTTCGGATAGCCGCTGCCGTCGCCTCTTTCATGATGTCCCAATACAATAGATAGTACATCGTCCCGCAGAGTATTATTCAAAACTTTTTCCGTCTCATTGACATGCAGTCTGACTTTTTTCAGCTCTTCGGAATTTAGTTTTCTTGGCGCTTCCACAATATTTCTTGGAATAGCTAACATACCAAGGTCATGAAGCAGTGCGCCATAATACAGCTTTTCTCTCATATCTTCCGTCATGAGTAATTTTGCTGCCAGTGCCTCACAAATATGTATGGTCGTAATGGCGTCTACAACGCACTGCTCATTACGAAAACCTGTACAATACATGAGCATATCCAGAAACTTCTTCTTACCCTCATTAGAAAATATCATAAAATCAACGATATATTCCAATTCCTTTTCATAATCGCCGCTCTGCAGATTGGCAAAGATGTCATATTTTTTGGCGACTGTATAAAACCGATTTAATCCTTCTTCAGACAGCTTGGTTCCTGCCTGCTTATGAAACATCTGCATATTAAACTGACTGCCCATAGCGGAATGATAAATATCCATTTTTTCCGCTATGTTAAGATACGCTGCCAAATCTTTATAAGCATAATCTACCTTCTTAAGCTGTTCATAATCCATATGATGGTACATAATGACCTTTGCCAATTCCTCTATCGGCGACAAATATTTAAAGAAAAGATAGCCGTAAATAGTATGAGCCCTGCTGTCTCTGGATTCATAGCGCAGCATGTCATTTAAAGCGCCCGCCTCCGTCTTATAGGCGCCTATATCATGAAAAGTAACAAGCATAACGATATCAGCAAGTTCAAATTCTTCATAACCGCCCTTATCCTCTAACATTTTATAAACCATATAGGCAACTCTGTAACCATGGTCTATCAGTCTTGGATGAATCAGTCTCATCGTATTTTTCATTAATACAAATATATCCTTACTTTTAATATACTCCATGATATTCCATCCTTTTCTATCTTATTTTACAATATAAACTCCATCGGGGTATATTTAATGCCGTCCCTTTCCTCTTCCGGACGCAAATCCCGAAATCCCAGTTTATGATAAAACGCAACGCCATAAGGAGCGGCATTAACCGTTACCCTGCTGACACCTGCCTCCGAAAGCAAATACTCCCGTAAATACTCTATCAATGCGCGCCCGATGCCCTGCCTATGGTATTTCTCATCCACAAACAGCAGAGAGATATGCGAATCATCCCGCAGTGTAATCATACCTATTATCTGATTATGGTCCAATGCCACAAACATTTGATAGGCTCCCATCACAAACATACGATATAGTGTTGTATCCGTAATAAAATCTTCAAAATTCTTAATTCCCTCTATGGTATAACCATCCGCCTCAAACTGCATAAATGTTTTCCAGGCAAGAGCCATTGCATCATCCCATTCATCCCGATATGCACTTCTAATCTCATAAAGAACCCGCGACACTGAAATGTCTCCCTCCCCACTATTTTCTATTTTACCGTATTTCAGTTCGATTTACAAGCGGTAGTCCATTTTCTAATGCATAAGCATTTTCCAAAGTTTCTTTTGCGATGGCCTGCATTGCTTCCTTTGTAAAAAATCCCATATGGGAAGTAATCAGTACATTGGGGAAAGTCATTAATCTGGCAAGATTTTCATCCTGCATAATTTCATTGGATTTATCTTCATAAAAAATACCCTCTTCCTCTTCATAGACATCCAGCCCGACGCCTCCGAACTTTCCTTCCACCAGACCATCTATCAGTGCATCAGTATCAATTAGTCCGCCTCTCGATGTATTCACCAGATAAACTCCCTCTTTCATCAATCGGATGCTGTCGGCGTTAATGATATATTTAGTTCCCGATGTCAACGGACAATGCAGGGAAATAAAATCGGATTTTTGAAACAATTCCTCTAATTCCACATAATCAACTTCCAGTTTGGAATTGGGATATGGGTCATAAGCAAGCACCTGCATACCGAATCCGTTACAAATCCTTATCATTGCCTGCCCGATTTTACCTGTTCCGATAATACCTGCAGTTTTATGATATAAATCCACTCCCATCAAGCCGTTCAGACTCATGTTGAAGTCCCTTGTCCTATTATATGCTTTGTGAAGATGTCTGTTAACTGTTAAAATCAATCCCATAGCAAATTCCGCTACCGCTTCCGGAGAATAATTCGGCACTCGCAGCACCAGTATCTTTTCCTCCGCAGCTTTGATATCTACGTGATTAAAACCGGCGCTTCGCAGTAAGATGGCTTTCACTTTCATCTCATATAACTTATTTATCATTTCCGCTGTAATATAGTCATTTACAAAAATACAAACAGCATCATAATTAGAAGCAAGGTATATTGTTTCTTCGCTAAAAGGCACTTCATAAAAATGAATGTCAAACCCATATTCTTTTCCCATAGGTTCAAACCAGATTTTATCATAAGGTTTTGTACTAAAAAATGCAATTTTCATCATATTCCTCCATTTCTGT
>CAZKOR010000259.1:0-5241 GCA_964554405.1 uncultured Bacteroides sp.
TGTAGTTATATGTCGTCTGTGCTACAATACACAGTTCCTTATCCCCCCTATAGTTGAATTTCTCCGCATCTTCCGGGGTTTCTATCACGATTGCGGGTGTCCGGCACCATCCTACGGTACCCTCTACTTCCGGATGCCCCGCATCACCGATGACAATAATCTGTTTATCCGCTGCGCTCTCTTTATCCACTATATCATGGATACGTTTCACAAAGGGACATGTTGCGTCAACACACTTCAACCCTTTCAACTCTATCTGTTCATAAATACCGGCTGCGACTCCATGCGCACGAACGATGACAGTTCCTTCCTCTATCTGCAAAAGCTCTCCTATCGATTCTATGACATGGGCTCCCTTTTTTTCTAAATCCTTTACAACTTCTTCATTATTGGCAATCGATCCGTAAATATAGATATTCCCACCGGATTCCAACTGCTCATATACAGTATCTATCGCTCTTTTAACGCCAAAACAAAAACCCGAATGCTGTGCCAGGATAACTTCCATAAGAATCACCCCTTCCGTCCTGTCTTTTCGATGATTATCTTTGCCACTTCCTCTATCGTCATATAGGAAGAATCTACTAAAACAGCGTCATCAGCCGCTGCAAGCGGTGAAATCTCTCTTGTCATATCCTGGTGATCGCGCATAATAATATCTTTTTCAATCAGGTCAATATCACAAGTTTCCCCCTTGGCTGTCAGTTCTTTATATCTTCTTTCCGCACGAACTTTACTGCTTGCCGTCAGAAAGATTTTCACTTCTGCATCCGGTAAAACACAAGTGCCGATATCTCTGCCGTCCATCACCACATCAGCATCCGCCGCCAGTTTTTGTTGGAGCTTTACCAGTTTAGCCCTGACAACCGGATTGGGACTTGTAAGTGATGCCATACTGCCTACCTGCTCCGTTCTCAAAAACTGATTGACATTTTCTCCGTTTAAATATACCACCTGTTCTTTATTCTCATAACGAATGGTAATATCCGCTTCTTCGCATTTTCTTCCGATTGCTTCCGCATCCTGTGGGTCAATCTGCTCTCTCATTAAAAAAAGCGCCATTGCCCGGTACATTGCTCCGGTATCTACATAAATAAAGCCGAGCCGGCTTGCCACTTTTTTCGCAATGGTACTCTTTCCGGCTCCTGCCGGTCCGTCAATCGCAATCTGAAATCCCATTATAACAAATCCTCCATTTTAATTTATACTTTCCCCCGCCAAATAGCCGGTAGACCATGCAATCTGCAAATTAAAACCGCCTGTCAGCGCATCTAAATCTAATACTTCACCGGCAAAAAACAAGTCCTTTACAAGCTTTGACTCCATTGTGGACGGATTCACCTCTTTTACCGATATACCGCCCTGCGTAATAATAGCCTCTGTGAAATCCCTAACACCTGTTATATGCAATATCAAATGTTTTGTATGATATAGAAGCTGCTTTCTTTCTTCTTTCGTAATCTCATGTACCTTTTTCTCCGGCAAAATACCGGAAAGCATAATCATAACAGGCGTAAGCTTTGCCGGAAACAGACCGCCGATAACATTTTTAAACTGCTTGTTCTGATTGTCTTCAAAATCACGTAAAATTCTTTTATCAAGCTGTTCTTCAGACAATGCCGGTTTTAAATCCAGTTCTAACGTAACCGCATCTTTCTTCTTACATTTCCCGTAAAAACTGCTTGCGCTCAAAATTAACGGTCCGCTGACCCCGAAATGGGTAAAAAGCATCTCACCAAACCCCTGATATACCGTTTTCTTATTTTCAACCATTTTCAGGCCTACATTCTTTAAAGACAATCCCTGCAAACCGGTACACCATTTTTCTGCAATCTCAAAAGGCACCAATGCCGGTTTAGGCTCTTTTAGCGTATGCCCTAACGTCTGTGTCATTCGATATCCATCTCCGGTTGCCCCTGTTGAGGGATAGGAAAGTCCTCCAGTGGCAAGAATCACCGCATCCGCTTCTTCCCTCCTGCCGTCTGCCAGAACCACGCCCCGAACCGCTTTAGGGTTGTCTGCATCCAATAAAAGAACATCCGCTTTTGTATGCAGTCTGACCTCTACGTTATTCTTATGAAGCATACGCTGCATCGCGGCAATGATATCGGACGAATGGTCGGAAACAGGAAAAACCCGTTCTCCACGTTCAATTTTAAGCGGACAGCCGGCCTTTTCCAGAAATTCCATCATCTGCCTGTTATCAAATGTATAAAAAGCACTGTATAAAAATTTAGGGTTAGAAACTACATTTTCAAATAGTTTTTCGGTTTCACAGGCATTTGTTACATTACATCTGCCTTTTCCTGTAATAAAAAGCTTTTTCCCCAGCTTCTCATTCTGTTCCAGCAAAAGCACCTGATGCCCCTGCCCTGCCGCACTAATTGCCGCCATCATGCCGGCGGCGCCGCCTCCGACAACAATCACTTTACTCATGTCTCTTCATCCTTCGAAGGATCTCGCAATGGATAATTTAACATCGGTTCCTCATCGATAAAATTAATTTCATCATTTAAGTAAACCTGATAATTATTCCAAGCATATTCCAAATCTTTCAAACTCGTTTTTACTTCTTCCGGTCTCTTCAAACACATTGCCACTACAAGCGCATTAATAAGGCTAAGCGGCGCCACCAGAGAATCTACGATAGAGACCATATCGCTTCTAGCAAGCAGATTACAGGATGAATATAAATTCATCGGAGAATGTACCGTATCTGTTATCGTAATTACTTTCGCATTTCTGTCATTGGCAAATTCCATTGCCTTTAAAGTCCTCATAGAATACCGCGGAAAACTGATGCCGATAATGGCGTCATTCTCATCTATCCGGATCATCTGCTCAAAAGTCTCCGATACACTGGTTGTCCGAAGCAGTATCACATTCCCGCGTATCATATTCAGATAAAAATGCAGAAAATCCGCCAGCGGCGCGCAGCTTCTGATTCCCATGATATAGACATTTTTAGCTTCTAAAATGATTTTGACCGCTGTTTCAAAAGCAACCGGGTCAAGATTGTCAATCGTGTCCTTGATTTTTTCAATATCGGCAGTCAAAACAGAGGTCAAAATCTCCGACTGCGTACTCCGCCCGTATTTGGCGCCTATTCGCTGTACGGAATTGATTTTATCCTGTACCCATTCTTCCAAATCTTTCTGAAATTCCGGATATCCACTGTAACCGATAAAGGAGGCAAATCGCACAACCGTAGACTCACTGACGCCGAGAGTTTCTCCCATCTTCGCCGCCGTCATAAATACCGCCTGGTCATAATGGTCATAGATAAAACCCGCAATCACTTTCTGGCTCTTGCTCATTTTACCGTAATGATCATTAATCCTGGTAATAATATCATAACGATTCTCCATGTACGCCACCTACTACATCCTTTCTGCAAAAGACTGATAGGATTCCTCCAAAAGCGCTATTGTTTCGGTCTCACTTAAATCATAATCGCCCGTTAAAGACATGCAGGCTGCCCCGTGAATAAAAATCCACATTTTCATAAACATGGCACCTGGGTCTTTACACCCACTCGCCTTAGCGTTATTAATTTCCTTTACAACTGCTCCACTTGAGCCGTTTAAAATATCATACAGGCTTTTTCCGTGTCTGTTTTCGGAATCAAACAGCAGCTGGAACAATTTGGGATTTTCCTGTGCAAACTTGATATAAGCAAATCCCAGATTCACAAAAGGCGTATTGTTATTCTTCGGGAACTCTTCATAATATGCCGAAAAGAAGGCAATCACCTTTTCAAACAATTCCAATCCCAACTCTTCCATGTTCTTATACACTCTGAAAATCGGCTGTGTAGAGCATCCCGCCCTTGCTGCAAGCGTTCTTGCCGTTACATGGTCAAAGCCCTCCTCGGCTGCCATTTCAAAAGCCGCCTTTAAAATATCTGTCTTAGTAATCGTTTCTTTCCGTGCCATCTTTATCCTCCCATAACATTAGTTTTTATAACAATAGTTTCTATAACGTATGTTATCATTATAATATATTATGTAACCTACGTCAATACAAAAAATGGAAATTTGACAAAAAAAGTGTCCCCATCTTTCAATGGAGACACTTCGTATAGTTGTGATTTTAGACCGGGTATGCCGCATTCTTTGTATCAGCCTGCGTCATATCCACTTTTTCCTGCTGTGCCTGACGATATTTAAAGAAGTCTGTTGCTACCTGCGGGAACAATGCATAGGATAAAACATCCTCATCCTGCTGTTTCCACTCTTTCATCTCTGCTTCAAGCTTATCCATTTCGTTTTCTAATAAGTCAGCAGGACGGCAGGTAATTCTCTTCTCGCCCGGAATAACTTTATCAATAACTTCCTGATTCATCGGTTTAATCGTCTGTCCGTATTCACCGCGGAGAACTGCCTTTGTCTCTTTTGTTGCCATCTTATATCTCTCGCCCATCAATACGTTAAATACAGCCTGTGTACCTACAATCTGGGAAGACGGTGTAACAAGCGGCGGTTCACCAAGGTCTTTTCTAACCTGCGGAATTTCTTTTAATACATCATAGTATTTATCTTCCGCATTCTGCTCTTTCAACTGGCTCACCATGTTGGAAAGCATACCGCCCGGCACCTGATACAGCAGAGTCTTGATATCTACGCCCATTACTTTCGGATTCAGCAGACCGCTTGCAAGACACTCATCACGGTAAGGTCTGAAGTAATCAGCGATCTCAGCTAACAGGTTCTGGTCAAAGCCGGTATCATAAGGAGTACCCTTGAAAGTCTCAACCATAACTTCCGTAGCCGGCTGGGAAGTACCCAGAGCAAACGGAGAAATCGCACAGTCAATCACGTCCACGCCCGCTTCTACCGCTTTCAGGTATGTCATGCTCGCCACGCCGGATGTGTAGTGGGTGTGAAGCTGGATCGGAAGCTTTGTAGCCTCTTTCATCGCACCGATCAGCTCTGCAGCTTTATAAGGAACAAGCAGACCTGCCATATCCTTGATACAGATGGAATCCGCACCCATCTCTTCAATCTGCTTTGCTGTATTTACCCAGTAATCCAGCGTATACGCATCACCCAATGTATAGGAAAGAGCAATCTGCGCATGGCCTCTGCCCTCTCTTGCTTTGATCTTGTTGGTAGCGTTTACTGCTTCCTGCAGGTTTCTCAAATCATTCAGACAGTCGAAAATACGGATGATATCAATACCGTTCGCGATAGACTTCTCTACGAAGCTGTCTACCACATCATCTGCGTAAGGTCTGTAACC
>CAZKOR010000260.1:0-5238 GCA_964554405.1 uncultured Bacteroides sp.
GGGATTTGCCGATTCGCTATGGAGAGACTTCTACACTGTTTAGGAATGAGGATTCCGGAGAAATGCACGGGCTGACAAGAGTGCGTCAGTTCACAATTTCGGAGGGACATCTGGTAATTCGTCCTGACCAGGCACAGGAAGAATTGAAAAACTGTCTGGATTTGGCGCACTATTGCCTTTCCACATTGGGATTGGAGGATGAAGTAACTTATCGTCTTTCTAAATGGGATCCGAACAATAAAGAGAAGTATTTGGGTGATGAAGAATACTGGGAGTCCACACAGGACAAGATTCGGGAAGTTTTGAAAGAAAAAGGCGTTCCGTTTACGGAAGCGGACGGAGAGGCAGCATTTTACGGTCCGAAAATTGATATTCAGGCGAAGAATGTATATGGTAAAGAGGATACGATGATTACCATTCAGCTTGACTGTGCGATTGCAGAGAATTTTGATATGTATTATATCGACCAGAACGGAGAGAAAATCCGTCCTTATATCATCCACAGGACTTCTTTGGGATGCTATGAGAGAACTTTAGCATGGCTGATTGAAAAATATGCCGGAAAATTCCCGACATGGCTCTGCCCTGAACAGGTACGTGTTCTTCCGATTTCGGAGAAATATGAAGAGTATGCGGAAAAGGTTCGGAAAGAACTGGCGAAAAATGATGTGGATGTCACGGTAGATAACCGTTCGGAAAAGATTGGTTTCAAGATTCGTGAAGCAAGGCTTGCTAAACTTCCTTATATGCTGGTCGTAGGAGCGCAGGAAGAAGAGGACGGCACGGTTTCTGTCAGAAGCCGTTTTGCGGGTGACGAGGGTGTGAAACCTTTGGGAGATTTCATTGAACAAATTTGCAAAGAAATCAGAACAAAGGAAATCCGAAAAGAAGAAAATCAGGAAGAAAGTAAATAATGAAATTAAAGAATATTTCTTTTAAAGAAACGCTCGGATGGCTTTTTATTGCGGTTAGTTTTGTGATGCTTGCAAACAGCGTCCGCTTGTGCTTTAGCAGAGATATCTGGTATGACGAGTTGTTCACCATAGGAATGATAGAGCATTCCTATGGTGAATTCATTCATTTTACGGCACAGGATGTACATCCGCCGTTATACTACGCTATCACCAAAGGAATAGTAGACTTATGTAAACTTATTATTCCATCGACAGATACGATTATTATGGCAAAGATAGTATCGGTCATGCCTTATTATCTGTTGCTTATTTATGCGCTGGTATTCTTACGCAGAAGATTCGGTACATTTACAGCGGGAGCGTTTACGTTTTGTGCCATGGCAATGCCGCAGATGAGCGCCTATACGGTGGAAATACGAATGTACGGCTGGGCATTGTTTTTCGTGACGGCAGCTTTTTTTCATGCTTATGAGATGATTTGTGACAGAAACTGTCCATGCAGGCACTATGTCGCTTTGACACTGTATGGACTGGCAGCGGCTTATACACAGTATTTCGCCTGTGTTGCTGTTATTATGATATATGTTTCTTTATTGGTATGGTTTTTCATTCGGTATCGGCTGGAGAGCCGGGAGACGGCCGCAGGGAACGTTGCTGTTACGCCTGTCCGGGATTTGCATAAATCCATAAAAAAATGGGCTGTCTGCGTTGCCGTATCCGTTATCGGCTATTTGCCGTGGCTCTTTGTTTTGCTTTCTCAGATTCGGGCAGTGCGTGAGAATTACTGGATTTTACCGCTTACATGGAGAAGTATCGGCGGTTGTGTGAAATTTATGATGAAACCGGCATTTTCGACTGAACTAGTCAATGTAGTGCTTGCCGTGATTATATTTTTGCTCTATCTTGCTTTATTGACGGAACGCGGCTATCAGACATATCAGGCATGGAAACGGGATGAAGATAAGGCTGCGAAGTTGGAGAATTTTTATTATGCGGCGGCAGGCTGTATCGTATTATGCGGTCTGGTTGCTTTCGGGTTTCTGGCGTCTGTCATTATCAGACCGATTTTCGTGTATCGGTATATGATTCCGGCAATGGGCTGTTTCTGGTTTTGTTTTGTTCTCAATCTGGATGAAACATTTGTATTTGGAACAAAAGAAAAGAAACTTGAACCGTTACAGAAGCCCAAAACCTTGTTGTGCGTTCTTACCCTTATTCTAATTTTTCTCATAGGCATTCGGGATTACTGGGCGTTTATGGGAGAAGAAGAATATAAGATTGTCTTAATGAAAGAATGCGAACAGGCAGTTTCCGGCATTGCTGAGGAAGATATCATTGTGTATAATTTTAATCAGCTGCAGGCTGTAGCAGGGTATTATCTGCCACAGGAGAATTATTTGTGGTGCGGGACACCGGAAGAGTTAATACAGGAAATATTTGGAAATAAACCGGTTGTAGAAGACACCGCGCAGATAAAGCAGTGGCTTAATGCAGGGAAAAAAGTCTGGTTTTTCGGAAGTTTTAATAGCAGAGAAGATATTAAGGCACAGTGGGAGACTGACGGACTGAAAGTAGAAGAAACCGGCAGTTACATGTTAGAGCGGTATTGGTTTAATATTTATTCGGTTTCAGAATGAAAAGGAAGCAACGTGGCAATAATAACCTTAATAACGTATTTTAAGCGTTAGGAAAATTCATTAAAAATCAGGAGGTTATTATGGCAGAGTTAAAATGTGGCGTGGAGAATTGTTGTTATAATGAGGAGTGCTGCTGCTGCAAAGGAGATATTATGGTAGGCGGACAGCATGCGGACAAAAGCCGTGATACATGCTGTGAGAGTTTTTCTCAGAGGAAAGGTGATTCTTATACCAGTTCCCTGAATCATCCGAGCAAGGTAATCAGTATTGATTGCGAAGCGGCGAATTGTGTGTATAATAGTAATTATAAATGTCATGCGGAGCATGTGGATATTTCCGGATGCGGTGCGTCAGATTGCAAAGGTACGGAATGCGCGACTTTCAGGGAAGCTTAGAATGAATTTAGGGGAGGATGAGTAGTTCTCACATTCACGCATGATAACAATAAGGCAGGTAGACTGATGAGAAAGAGAATTTTAGTACTTGGTGTTTTGCTGATATGTTCTTTAACCGGCTGTGGAGACAGGAAGGCGGAGGAAGTAACGGCATCGGATGGTGTTGTGACAGCAGAGCCGTCAGAAGAGGAAGCAGTGACGGATAAGGAAGATGTTTCGGCGGAAAGCGGTCAGGCACAGGCAGAGGATATTGACATTGACGAAGAGACAAAAGAGGAACTGACGACGCAGTTACTGGAAGAAAATGAACTGGATACTTCTATTATAGAAAGTACCGGGGAAACAAGGGGGTGTACGTTTGCACTGCCGGAGGGATTTACGGAAATTGAGGATATCCCCGGAATGTATGTGACAAAGCGTTATCCGATTGACGCTTCCACAATATACTATGTGGAAATGGATAAAGATATTTCCATGCAGCTTATGACAGAAGATACTTTACTGATACAGATACAAAATAATTTTGAGCAGATTTATGGTACGGATATAGATGTGGATCTACAGAGTTATGAGAGAATAGTGATAGACGGTTATCCCGCATTCCGGTTTTTATGTGCATATACGGTAGACGATGTTGAGATTACCCAGTTGGCATACGTGATTAATGCCGATAAGAGTTACGTTGTTACATATTCCCAGACAAATGAATATGATAGAACGGAAGAGTTTGAGGCAAGTGCGGCAACGATACATTTAACATTTTAAAAAATCTTAATTTTTAAAATTTGGTTGACATACCGAATATCATATGGTATAGTGTCATAGTGTGTAAAGAACATATGAAAAGCAAGCAGAGTATCCACTCTCACCCTGCAGCAAATGCGCTCGCAGGCGTTCATAATTCAGATGTTATATCTCCGGAGTATTCTGGGGTTATTTCAAACGTAATTTATGGTGGATAGTTATGCTATCCACTTTTCTATGTAATTAGGAGATAGTGCCATAGCGTAAATCATTTCAATGAGAATGCGAAGCATTCTCAGAATCGAGTGCGCTGGCACTCGATTTTGTCAGGAGGGTAAAGCTATTAGCGATTTATTCATTAACGAACAGATTAGAGACAAAGAAGTCAGAGTAATCGGAGAAGACGGGGAACAGCTTGGAATTATGTCTTCGAAAGAAGCATTACGGCTGGCAGAGGAAGCAGGTGTTGATCTGGTGAAGATTGCACCGACAGCGAAGCCGCCGGTTTGTAAAATTGTGGATTACGGTAAGTTCAAATATGAGCAGACCAGAAAAGAGAAAGAAGCCAAGAAGAAACAGAAGACAATCGAGATTAAAGAAATCCGTCTGTCTCCTAATATTGATACCAACGATCTGAATACGAAGATCAATGCCGCCAGAAAATTCATTACAAAAGGCGACAGGGTCGAAGTTACGCTTCGATTCCGCGGTCGTGAAATGGCGCATATGAACAACAGCAAGCATATTCTGGATGATTTTGCCGAGAGTCTGTCCGATATCTCCGTTGTAGAAAAGGCGCCCAAGGTGGAAGGCAGAAGTATGACAATGTTTTTAACTGAAAAGCGATAATCGCCGAAAGTTAAGATAAATTTATTAAAGTTTAGGAGGAAACCGTTATGCCAAAAATGAAGACAAGCAGATCAGCTGCAAAGCGTTTTAAAGTAACCGGAACAGGTAAATTAAAGAGAAATAAGGCTTACAAGCGCCATATCTTGACCAAAAAGACCAGGAAGAACAAGCGTAATCTCAGGAAACCTGCAATCACAGATGCAACAAATGTAAAGAACATGAAGAAGATTTTACCCTATTTATAAGTCTGGTGAGGAGGAAATAAGACATGGCAAGAATTAAAGGCGGCATGAATGCCCGGAAGAAACATAATAGAGTATTGAAGCTTGCGAAAGGTTACAGAGGAGCAAGAAGCAAGCAGTACAGAGTAGCTAAGCAGTCCGTTATGCGGGCTTTGGCAAGTTCTTACGCAGGAAGAAAAGAGAGAAAGCGTCAGTTCAGACAGCTTTGGATCGCCCGTATCAATGCGGCGGCAAGGATGAACGGTCTTTCTTACAGCAAGTTTATGTATGGCCTGAAGCTGGCAGGTGTGGATATAAACAGAAAGATGCTGGCTGAGATGGCAGTAAATGACGCAGAGGGATTCAAGACCCTGGCGGAACTGGCGAAGGCTAAAATCGCTTAATAAGCGGTGAAACATAATTATACATGCCCGGCAGTTATTCTGTCGGGCTGTGATTATTGGTTCAGACCCAAAAT
>CAZKOR010000261.1:0-1173 GCA_964554405.1 uncultured Bacteroides sp.
CGGATTGTCCATAATACCGTTACTCATTTGAAAAACACCGCCCGGATTATATCGGCAGCTCATTGTTTCCGGAAGTTTCCCCAGAATTTTTTCCAAAAAATCAATATGTGTAATATCATCCAAATTAATGATTGCACCTATTTTCGCTGCATATTCATAATCTTCCACCGGTGTATCATTAGAGGAAAACATAACATCATGTCCGTTAATGCCAATCGCATTACTAAGCATCAGTTCTGTCAAAGAAGAACAATCGCAGCCACAGCCATATTCATGCAAAATGCTGATGAGAAACGGATTTGGCGTCGCTTTTACAGCAAAATACTCTTTAAAACCCTTATTCCACGCAAATGCCTCTTTTACTGCCTTTGCATTTTCACGAATACCTTTCTCATCATAAATATGGAAAGGTGTCGGATATGTCTTTACAATCTCTTCTATTTTTTCCTTTGTCACAAATGGTACTTTTTTCATTGGTAAACCAATCTCCTTTTTCTGCATAAATTGTAATGTTATTTTATCATCACTTCATGTTATCTGTACATGTGATTTATCAGATATCAGTTATTCGTTTTTTAAATTAATATATACTGCCGGTTACTCACCAATATTTTCAATCTGCCAATCTATCGGCTCCACACCGTTTTCTTTCAAAAACGCGTTTGCCTGACTAAAATGCTTACACCCGAAAAAGCCCCTGTATGCAGATAGCGGACTCGGATGCGGTGCTTTTAATATCAGGTGTTTTGGATTCGTCAGCATCGGTATTTTATTCTGTGCCGGACGCCCCCACAGTAAGTACACAATCGGTCTATCCTGTGCATTTACGGCATGGATGACTGCGTCCGTAAACTGCTCCCAGCCTTTTCCCTGATGAGAATTTGCCTGATGCGCACGAACCGTCAATACCGTATTTAAAAGTAGGACTCCCTGATTCGCCCACTTTTCCAGATATCCGTTATTCGGAATGTAGCAGCCTAAATCATCATGCAGTTCCTGATAGATATTTTGTAAAGAAGGCGGTATCTCTTTCTGGTCCGGCAGTACGGAAAAACTCATGCCATGCGCCTGATGCTCATTATGATAGGGGTCCTGCCCCAATAATAATACTTTCACTTCATTTAACGGAGTAAAATGAAAAGCATTGAAAATATCATCCGCCGGAGGATAAAC
>CAZKOR010000261.1:1273-5145 GCA_964554405.1 uncultured Bacteroides sp.
CATTTAACGGAGTAAAATGAAAAGCATTGAAAATATCATCCGCCGGAGGATAAACAACTACCTTACTGTACTCTTCTTTGATAAACTGATAAAGCTGCCTGTAATAGGGCTTTCTAAATTCGTCATGCAAAGCCTCTTCCCAATCGTTACTCAGCATTGCCATAATAACACCTGCTTTCTTTCACATAAAAAATCGAGTGCCAGCGCACTCGATTAAGGTAAGTGAAGCACTGAAAATGATACTTTTCTATACACTAGATTCTGACTGAAATTCCTCTGTCATGCAGATACTTCTTTAAATCCCGGATTTCCATTTCCTTAAAGTGAAAAAGAGAAGCGGCAAGCGTTGCTTCTGCCTTTCCGATTGTAAAAGCATCATAAAAATGCTCCATTGTTCCCGCTCCTCCGGAAGCAATAACCGGAATTGACACGCTTTCAGAAATAGCTCTTGTCAATTCTAAATCATATCCTGCTTTTGTTCCGTCTCCATCCATACTGGTAAGAAGAATTTCTCCGGCACCCAGCTTTTCTGCCTTCACTGCCCACTCCACGGCATCAATCTTCATATCTACCCGACCGCCGTTTTTATAAATATTCCAGCCGCTTCCGTCAGCACGTCTCTTTGCATCAATGGCAACAACAACGCATTGGCTGCCGAATTTATCAGCCGCATCAGCAATCAATGTCGGATTCATAATCGCAGCCGAATTCACCGAAACTTTATCGGCTCCCTCCCGCAGAATTGCTCTAAAATCTTCCACACTGCGGATACCGCCGCCAACTGTAAACGGAATAAATACTTTTTCGGCAACTTTTCTTACCATTTCCACTGCAGTTTTTCTTGCATCGGAAGATGCCGTGATATCCAGAAAAACAAGTTCATCCGCTCCGGATTTATCATAAGCAGCCCCTACTTCCGCCGGGTCTCCTGCATCTATTAAATTAACAAAATTAACACCTTTTACCACTCTGCCGTCTTTTACATCCAGACAGGGAATAATTCTCTTCGTGTGCATCTGCTGTCCTCTCTATCTTCTATGTCAGAATTCCCGGATATTTACACATCAAGGAAGTTTTTCAAAATTGTCATGCCCACTTCAGAACTTTTTTCCGGATGAAACTGACAGGCAAAAATATTGTCTTTCTCTACGGAAGCATGAATAGTCGTTCCATACTCCGTAACAGCCTTTACAATTTCCGGCTCATCCGCCTGTAGATAATAGGAATGTACAAAATATACATATGACTGCTCCGGCACCCCCTGAAACAATCTGCCCTGATTCGGATAGCTTAAGGAATTCCATCCGATATGAGGGATTTTTAAATCATCTTTCTCCGGAATCCTCGCAATTTTCCCCGGTAAAATTCCCAGTCCCTCTACACCCGGACTTTCTTCACTGCTCTCAAATAACAATTGTAATCCTAAACAAATTCCTAAAAAAGGAGTCTGTTTTTCTATTACTTTCCTAATCGTATCCACCAAACCGTACTGATTCAGCTTCTTCATTGCATCACCAAAAGCTCCTACTCCCGGTAGAATGACATGTTCGGCAGATAAAATCTCATCCGGCTTTCCTGTCAGAATTGCACTTTTACCCAAAGCGGCTACCGCTTTTTCCACACTTTTAACATTTCCGGCATCATAATCAATAATTGCTACCATTTTATAACCGCATCCTTTTATCCATTGTTCTGCAAGCCATCCAGAATCTCCTGTTCCTCCGGTAAAACATCTTCTATCGTACTGCCGGACTCTTCTTCACCGCCAATACCTTCATCATAGTTTATACCATATACGATAGAATTCAGCATTTTCGTGTATGCAATATCATCTTCAGAGTCCAAAATCAGCATAACATCTGTTTCGATAAGACCATAATCCGAATAAATAACAGCCAATATTTCCTGATAAATTGATGTAATCTTATCCGTTACATTATACTCTTCCGCCTCCGGGAGTAATTCAAAGTATAACGCAGCCCCTTGTATCAATATATTTAATTTCTTAACTTCATCATCGCCTATCTTCCAATAATTGTGGTAAGAATCAAGCTTACGCTCCATTTTCAAAATAATGGTACTCTTCGCTAAAATAGCTTCTTCTTCTTCGCTCAAATCCTTTCCATACAATAAATCATACGCTTGACTATAATTGCCCATATCATAAGCAATCTGTGCATCACGTTTTTCTAAATAATTAGGCACAACAGATGATAAAATCAGAATGCCTGCCATTATCGTTGCAGCAAAAAGGATAATCGGCATTACTTTCTTCTTAGACAATTTCTTTCCGGTATCTGCCTTTAATTCCTCTTCATCTACAACCTTTTCTTTCTTTTCCTTTTTCGGCTTTTTCTTCTTTGCAGCTTTCTCGCCGTCTTCGCCTTCTTCGTCGCCCGAGCCTTTCTTACCTTTCTTTGGCTTCTTTTCCTTCTTTTCTTTTTTCTTTTTTTCTTTTTGGGCTTTCTTATCCTCTTGGCTTAATTCCTCTAATATTTCAGTGTTTTCATCTGTAGATTTTTCGGCATCTTCCTCTTCTTCATCCGTTTCTGTCAAAAATGCAAGAAATCTTGCAAAAATGCCCGGTTTTTTCTCTTTTTCTTCCTTTTCTCCTGTCTCTATGCCGTCATTTTCTGCTGTTTCTGACAGGTCATCCTGCAAATCTCCACCTTTTTTCTTTTTTCCCCAGCCTTTTCTTTTCTTTTTCTTCTTCTTTGACGACTCTTCCTCCGCTTCCTCTGAAGCGGTGCTTTCATCGGAACTGCCAGCTGCAGCCCCATCACCCTCCTGAAATGCAAATTCATCACTTCCACTTCCGGTTTCATCACCCTCTGCAGAATCGGAAACACTCTCTAAAAGTGCAAGCATTTCATCATCAATTTCTTCTCCCTGCTCTGACTGGTCAAGAAGGTCATTGATTTCAGCAAAGTCATCTCCCATGCCGTCTTCTTCTAAAGCAAAATCATCTGTTATATTATCTGCTTCAGATTCTTCCAATGCCATATCCTCTATTTCCAGATTATCCAATGATAATTCCTCTTCACCGGACTCTTCCAAGTCAGCTATGCTGACTTCTGACATTTCTTCTCCTGCCATATCGTCTGTACCCGCTTCCTCTAAGTCAGCTATGCTGACTTTTGTCATTTCATCCATACCTGTTTCTTCCAAGTCAGCTATGCCGACTTCTGACAAATCGTCTAAGCCCAAATCGTCCAAAGACAATTCTTCTCCTGCGATACTATCTATATCATTCTCCTCCGACGGTATCTCATCCATATCCGGCTCTTCTAAAGCTATGTCATCCATAGCAGGTTCTTCCAATACCATATCATCCAGCCCTAAATCGTCTAGGGATAATTCTTCTGCTTCAGATTCTTCTAAGTCAGCTATGCTGTCTTCTGCCAAATCGTCTATTTCCAGATCATCCAGTGCCAAATCATTTATTCCCAGATCATCCAGGGATAATTCTTCTGCCCCAGTCTCTTCTAATGATAATTCTTCTTCCATGGAAGATACCGAATCCACTCCCGATTCATCATTTTCTGCCATATCATCCGTTATGTCGGCATCAGGCATCATACCATCCTCAGATTCATCCAGATTAGCCACCATTTCGGCAAGCATTGCTTCCATGTCTTCCATACCGGCAGAAGCCGATGGTTTCTCACTTGCACTTTCTACAGGCATTATCGGTTCCGGTTCTTCTCCTGATAACATGGCAATAGCACTTTTTTGCCTTTCCGGGTCATTCAAATCATCTTCAGAAGGACTTGCTACCTCTCCATTCATCATAGATTGTAATAAGTTTTCTAAATACTCTTCACTTGAACTCATAATCTCTCTCCAAATAGTCTTTAATGTTCAAAAGTGGT
>CAZKOR010000262.1:0-4997 GCA_964554405.1 uncultured Bacteroides sp.
TAACGTTTCCTTTAGAAAAATCAATCTGTTTTGCCTGCATTTGAAATTTAACACCGCCCCAGTAAAATATTCCTTAAATTCTCTGCTCTCTGAGAATCTCCGTCTGCCACATAAATATCAATCCTCTCCGTGTCACTGCTCCTGTCCTTAAATGCCGGGAAAAGAAAGCCACATTCTGGCTCCCCCGGCTCATAATCGCCGTTTACCGAATTAGTACTCAACTGCCCTTTACTATTTTTCTATGCAGAATTATAGCGTATTTTCCCCGGACAGACAATGGCATAAAAAAGGACTACGATATTTTACCGTAATCCCTTGCTTAAATCAATTTTATTATACTTTTGGGGGTAATCCATCTTGTACCAACAGTTTCTTCTTCTCCATCTCCTGCCATTCATACTCTTTTATTTTTATTGTTATGACAATGGAATTACTTATCAAAATCATCCCGCATATCAGCATAGCAGATGCAATAACAGAATAACCCGTAAAATATGTTCCATTAATTATGTAGTTGTAGGCGTCTCCATTAACATAAGCATTTTTATTTAGTGTTGAATATTCAGAATTATAATATTCATTTTTTACATTATTACCTTTACTAAAAAACACGCCGGAAACAATAATACATATCACTGCCAATATAATCACCTTAATTCTCATTGAACGTAATCCATCTATGCGTGATTTATTTTTGATATCCTTTTTCTCAGCTTGTTTAAAATTTCCGTCCGCAAAATACTCTAAATTACCTGCAATAACATTGCCGCAAGTTGAACATTTGCATATAATATCTTCGTTTCCGTCAACTAACGCGTGTCCGCATTTCGAACATTTCAATACATTCTTTCCTATAATCTTTTGTTTATGCTTTTGTATCTTATATAGTTTAGGTAAACTGGCTTTAAACGCTTTTCCACATTCTCGGCATTTCCATATAACAGTACAATCATCGTTTAAATTCGTTCCACATTCAGGGCATTTAGCAATCGCCATACTTTCTCTCCTACTGTTTTACAATATATTTAATTTCTATTTTACAGTAAATATTTAAATTTATTATACCCCACACAAACAACCTTTTCCACATTTTTCTGCATGTACTCAGATTGAATTCAAAAAGACACCACTACCTATATCACTATAAGGAATGATGTCTTAATTTTTACTATATCATCAAAAAGCTCGCCCACTCATTCTATTTATCCCCTTAAATCTTTATTATTCACTCCAATATTCACTTATTTCGCTTTCAGCCCTTTCTTTCGTTAAACTGAATTGTTCTGCAATTTTATTTGCAACTTCTACAAATGATAATCCCATTCCCTTTAATACTGCCACAACATTCATTATACCTGAATCCCTTGCAACTCCTATATCATGCACCCGCATAATTTCTTCCTGATCATATAACTGCATCATAATATCCACAACCTCGCTTTTCTTTTTTTCCAGACAATCTTTCAATACATCTCTATCTTTGCAAATACGAATCGCCTCACGCACAGCATCCTTTGTTCGACCATGCTCTTCTCCACGCTCAAAAAATCTTGTGTCTCTATAATATTCCAAACTCTTTAAGTATGATTACACAATCCTTTAATCCTTGCGCATAGACCTTTTCTAAACACTCCGTATATATTTCTGTATGTAACCTTAAAAGATTGTCTATTACATTTTTATGCTCGTCTGTAAGCCCCATATCGGAGTATTGATTTTGCAGTTTAATTATTTCATCTCTTACATCAGCAAGTTCTTCATTATTAAAGCCAAACTTATCATAGTAATGTTCACTTGCGTATTCAGTAAGCATTTCAAATATCTCAATCACGACTAATATCTTCCTTTTTCCATTTTTTTACAACTGCCTACATCTATCCGCTTCTTCATGTGCTACAGGCTTCTCTTCAATAACAGACATTTCATAGGAGATGGCTAAAAATAATCATATACTCTTTTCCTGATATAAGGAAATATTTTTATTTTTCAGCACACCACCTTTACTTTTTCATTTATTTTCCCTTTTGCACCTAACACTTCTATGATTATCACATCTATGAATTATATTTCTGTTATCCATTATATAAAATAATGAATGCAAAGTAAAGGAGAAACTTCTATGGATTATGGTAATTTGCATTTACGAATAAATGAAATATTGGAAGAAAGAGGTATTAGTAAGAATAAAATCTGCAAAGACCTAGATATTCCCAGAACTAACTTCAACAAATACTGTCGTGATGGCGTTAGCCGTTTTGATACTGGATTGATTTGTAAGTTATGTTGGTATTTTAATATAGAAATAGGAGAATTAATTGAATACAAACATCCCGAAAAATAGATTCTCTTCAAATACCGCCAGAAACAGTTATTTTACAGATAATCCCTCGATGCTTTAATATATTCACCAAGCGTTGCCGGCAGTCCATACCGCTTAATAACATCTGCACAATATTTCTTATAAATTGCCTTCAATCCTTTACTTTTTGAATTCTACATCCTTCAAATCTTTCAACTCTCTGGCTACATTATCAACCATAATTTCCTTTGAGTAGAAATAATTCATATTATGATATGCGGCATATGCCAAACTAAATACCTCGCCACGATCCTTTGAGCGCCCCCGCTCATAATTCACCAGTTCGTGCGTAGCAATATTATTGAAAATCGTTGTATACTTTGGATCTGTACCATACAAGCCACCTTCATTGACAACAGTTACATTTCTTCCTTTCTCAAATGAGCAGTTTTTATCAGATACACGATCCGATATTCCCACCATAAAAATATTAGCATCAAAGAGTATTGGCTTATTCAATAGATTATGCAGAGCGGTTTTCTTTAGTGGTGTTATCATGGGCAATTACCCCCGCTTTGCATTTATGATCGAGAACAATTCATCATCATCCTCATCGTCATCTGTTTCTATCTCTTCCACAAGAAAATCATTGATGAGGTTCATATCCAAATCCAGTTTGCATGCATCCTCAAGAATATTTTCTCTTGTAACATTACCAGTAGAAAACACCCTCTCCATATCCTGATATATAGAGCTATATGGGAAAACATAACTATTTTCTATACCATACAGCTCATCTACGCGCTTGCCAAAGATTTTTATCTCCTGAAGCACCTTTTTGATAAAGTCATAATTTTCAATATACTTTTCAATACTGTCAATATAATGTTCTTCCGCAAGTCTATAAATTACCGCTTTCAACGGCATCTGATATTTTACTGTCAAAAAAATAATCGATGTGGCAAATCCATTAAAATCCATTGTTTTCATAGCAGAGATATCCATAATACGACAATAATCCTGTATTTCATGCAATAATGCCTCTTCCGGTAACAGGAGTTCAGCTGCAAATCTACAGGCTTTCTTTTCATTAACATCCTTCAGCATACCGAAATCACAGATGTATGGAGCCTCCTTAAATTTCTGATAATCCTTCACATAATGGTAAAACTCATGTGCTGCTGCAAAAATCTGATTAGCTAATGGTTTGTTGGCATTAAGAATAATATATGCACGTTCCTTCCCTGTTGTAGGAATATAGAGCATACCATCAATCTTTTCCGAATCAAATGGCACAAGTTCAAAACGTATATTGCTATTCTGCTTAAGTATCCAGTTAAATACACCAGTTCCCATTGGAGCCTGTGCATAATCTGCCCTTTTTTCTCTGACAAGCCTTTTTATATCAGCAATTTCATCTAAAGAAAGAGAAGCTGTATTAAAATCATATTCTTTTTGATAATACTGCTCAAATAGGCCATTATAATCCATCGATGACATATCTACCTCTCTTGGCTAATAATTCATACTTCTCTTTAATACGAATGCGTTCAACCATTTCTTCAATTTTTATCTTATCGGATTCATTTAGACTTCCCATTAGATATACAAGTGAATCTGTTGTAGAATCTACAAAGTATTCATCTGTATTTTTACCAGACAGGCTACAAATACGACTGAGAATATCAAGTGTTGGCATCTGCTTACCATTTTCCAATAGTGATAATGTAGGTCTTTTAACCCCAAGTTTTTCTGCAAATGTGGTCTGAGATTCTTTTCCTCGTAAAGCAATCAAATCTTCGCAAAATTTCTTTACGTTAAACTCCTTCATGACAAACCTCCTATCAAACACACTATTATTTTAACATTTTCTATTTTATGTTATCAAATCTAAATAAAAAGAGAAGCAAACGCTACTCCAGTCCATCTGCCTCTCTTTTGTCCATAAAATCTATAAAACAAACTACAACTATATTTATATCCTTCTAGGAATCCTTCTCCATCGCCTCAGCCACAGACGCCTCACAGCTTCTCATCGCCTGAATCGTCTTGTCAAAAAGCTCGTCCAGTTCCCAACCAAGCATTTCCGCTCCCTGAGAAATCACGTCTCTGGAACAGCCTGCTGCAAATTTCTTATCTTTAAACTTCTTTTTCAGGCTCTTGACTTCCATGTCCATTGTGCTCTTAGACGGACGCATCAGGGCACAGGACCAGATTAGACCGGTAAGTTCATCTGCTGCAAAAAGCACCTTCTCCATTTCAAGTTTCGGTTCATCTTCACTGCAGATTCCATAGCCATGAGAGCAAACTGCATAAATCATGTCTTCACTCACGCCTGCCTCGCGCAGAAGTTCCGGCGCTTTTTTACAATGTTCCTCGGGATAAAGCTCAAAATCAATATCATGAAGAAGTCCGGTAACACCCCAAAATTCTTCTTCCTCGGCATAGCCCAGTTCCTTTGCATACCAGCGCATAACGCCTTCCACCGTCAGCGCATGCTGAATATGGAACGGCTCTTTATTATACTTCTTCAACAGCTCCAACGCCTGCTCTCTGGAAATGGAGCTCTTCTTTGCCGCATGGCCTGCGTCCTTTTTCGCGGGCTTTGCGCTGTCAGAAGACTTTTTTTCCAAACTCTTCATTGTCGGGAACTCCTTCCAATTTGTTTATAGTTCCTTATCACTCTACATATCCCTAT
>CAZKOR010000263.1:0-4963 GCA_964554405.1 uncultured Bacteroides sp.
GAGAGTGTCTGTTTCACGCATGGGAACGTTACACCTTGCAGACAAATAAGCTTCACAAAAACTATACGATTGAAATAGGAGAACGGAAAATCAGCGTTGATTATCAGGAGATTCTCTTTTTTGAAACTTCCAGCAATATTCATAAGGTTATTTTACATGCCAAAGACCGCCAGATAGAATTTTCCGGAACTATGAAAGATTTGGAGAACACGTTGGATGACAGCTTCGTGCGCTGTCACCGTTCCTTTCTTGCAAACAGAGTTAACATCAAAGAGGTGGATACAAAGAACCGGATTATTTATTTTGTCAATGGGGAGTCCTGTCTTATGTCCACCCGTATGATGAGGGGAATATGATTTTGAGTATATTAGTAAAAGTGATTATGTATTGATAATGTATACCATAATGTAGTAAAATAAAGAAAAAAGAAAAGAGGTTTTTAAAATGGCTACCATACCAACACAAATTAGAATAGATGAAGGAACAAAAAAACAAGCTGTAGAGCTTTTAGAAGGATTAGGACTTAACTTATCGGATGCAGTTAATATATTTTTAAAACAGGTTGTTTTGCGCAAAGGAATTCCTTTTGATATTAAATATCCGGAGTTTAAGCCAGAGGTTATTGAGGCGATGGAAGAAGCGAAGAGAATTAGCAGAGACCCCAATGTGAAGCATTATACAGACATTAAGGAAATGTTTAAGGAGATACTAGAAGATGGAACTGAAAGTTAAGTATTCCAGTAGGTTTGGATATATCTATATTGGAAGAAGTAGTTGAAAAATTAAAAGCAAGGTATCCATTAGATGTAAAATATAAGGACCACCCATTAAGTGGAAATTATAAAGGTTATAGAGAGTGTCATATTCAGCCGGATTGGTTATTAATATATCTTATTGAAGATGATATTCTGACACTCACATTAGTTGATACTGGAACACATGCAGATTTGTTTAATATGTAATAACAATTCTTTTATTTCCACCCCCGCAACCATCAGTTGACAAATTTCCAAGTGCAGTTGATAGCCATTTCCCCCACAATATATTACAATAAAACCGAATAAAAGACAGAAAGGAATGATTATTCATATGACGCTTGGAGAAAAAATATATAAACTGCGGACAGAAAAAAATCTTTCGCAGGAGTCTTTTGGGGAATGTTTGGGAGTGTCCAGACAATCGGTATCAAAATGGGAAACCGACCAGTCCGTGCCGGAGTTAGAAAAAATAATTGCAATCAGTGAACAGTTTGACGTGACAACAGATTATCTGCTAAAAGATAAAGAAGAAAGAACAACAACTTCCAATATTATAAATATGGCAAGACCTCATTATGAATACAAGAGTAAAAAAACAGTAAAAGGTCTTCCGCTTGTGCACATCAATCTCGGTCTGGGAGCGTATCAGGCGAAAGGAATTTTTGCCATAGGTAATCTGGCATGTGGCGTTTTTGCTTTGGGATTTTTATCTGCAGGAATCGTGAGTGCAGGGCTGCTGAGTGCCGGAATTTTATTATCATTCGGAGTAATTGCTGTCGGATTACTTATCAGTATGGGCTCTTTCGCAATCGGATGTATTGCACTCGGTGCAATTACAGTAGGAATTTTCTGCATGGGAGCTTTGAATTTCGGAGAGTTTTGCCTTGGCGCTTTATCTTATGGGAAGCAGGTTGCTATCGGGGATGAAGCGCATGGACGGATTGCATTGGGATTTAGCCGTGCGGCAGGTGAAGTGTATGAAGAGGTGAGTAAATCACAGAAGTTTGATTATCCGGCAATAGAAAAAATAATTGATGAAAATGTTTCATCATACTGGTTCCCTTTCCGTGCATGGATAAAAGGAATCATCAGAATGATGGCAAAATAATGGTAAATGCAGAATACTATATAAGCCAATATGTCTAAACAGGAAACTAAAATCTCCTGATAGGCGATTGGCTTTTTTTATGCTTTTCATTACAATGGAATTATCAAATATTGCTGGATATGGGAAAGACATGGGGATTAATATGATAAGATATGCACAGATGAAAGATATATCACGTATAGCGGAGATTATCGTATTTGGAAAACGGGTCGCATACCGTCCGATTTTTCAGGATGATATTGGTTCATTCCATCAGCTTCAGGTAGGAAATATTATCCGGGAATATCAGGAAATGCCCTGTCTCATTGATAATTTTTTATTGTATGATGACGGCATCATAAAAGGCGTTATCAACGGAAAGGATTATTTGGAAAATAACAGGGATGATGAAATCGAGTTATGTGATTTTTATGTGGAACCTTTTTTTAAAGGGCAGGGAATCGGACGAAGCCTTATAGAGTATTTTTGTGCAGAGGCGGTGCAGAAAGGGAAAAAGAAAGTATTTTTATGGGTTATTGAAGAGAATGAAAAGGCACGAAGATTTTATGAACGAAACGGTTTTCATACAAATTATCAGAAAAAGTTGGTAGAGGGAACACAGGTGATAGATATCGGTTATGAAAAAACTTTGTGAATTATGACAGAAATGATATATAAAAAAAGAAGAGGAGGAATTCAGACAATGTCCAAAATTCAATTACGCATAAGTGACCTTAGAAAAAAGAAACAGGTGAAGCAGACGGAACTTGCAAATCAGCTGGGTGTATCTGTTCAGACTGTGAGTAAATGGGAAAATGATATTTGTATGCCGGATATTTCCCTGCTTCCGGATATTGCAGCTTTTTTTCAGGTATCGGTGGATGAACTTCTGGGGTTAAAGCCGTTATCCGGTGAGGAGTACATTCCTGTCAAAAGCGGCGAAAAAGGTTACTGGGATTCCAAACTGGATTATTTAAAAGCGTGCAGAAAATCCTTTTGGAATGAAGATTATCTACAGTTTTTAATAAATGAAGTATGGAAAATTAATAAGCCGATGCAGGTGCTTGACTGTGGTTGTGGGTTTGGTTATATGGGAACGTTGCTGCTGCCCCTTTTACCGGACGGAAGCACATATACTGGTATTGATTTTTCCCAGAATATGATTGACGAGGGGGAAAGACTGTTTCAGGAAGCGAATTATCAGGGAACCTTTATTTGTGATGATTTCCGCACGTATGCTTTTAAGAAACAATATGACCTTGTTATCAGCCAGAGCGCCATGCGTCATGCCGGTAAGCCGCAGGAGTTTTTACGAAAGATGATCGAGCTGACGAGAGGCGGAGGTCTTGTTGTAGCTGCCGATGTTAATCGGGAATTTGAATATGACGGTTTCTATGTAGACGGACTGGATTATCAGGAATTATGCTCCCGCAACGGTTTCCGGAAAATGTGGAAAAAGGAATTACTGTGTCAGGACAGGGATTATGCAATTGGTATACGCCTTCCGTTTATGATGCGGGAAGAGGGACTTTTATCGGTAGATGTGCGGATGAGTGATAGAGTTAGTTTTGTATCGCCTGATAAAGAAGACTATGAGGAAAGTGTGCGCAGTCTTTTGACGGAAAAGAAATGGGATAAATCGCTTTCCGCGGAAGCGGAGGAAGAGATAATTCAGACTTTTCTTAATCATGGGATGGATAGAAAAGAAGCAGAAAGTTATTGCCGCAAGCAGCGAAAGATAGAGTCTTTTATGAGAAGAAACAGGGAAGATTTAACCTATCTTCAATGGAGAGGGTTAGTAATCAGCTACGGGTGGAAAAAATAAAATTGAAAGGAAAATTCTTCTATGTTATGATAGGTTGAAAGAATTGCATTCTTTCGAAAGGAGCATGGTTATAATAATGAAACTTGTAGTTCTGGAGAGAAACAGCGCAGGTACGGACGTTGATGTATCCTGCTTTGAAAAATTCGGGGAGGTTACCTATTATCCGAATACGACAGCAGAGGATGTTGCAGAGAGGGTAAAAGAAGCGGAGATTATCATTTCCAATAAAGCGCCGCTGAATGAAAAAACATTAAAAGACGCACCGGACGTAAAACTTATCTGTCTGTTGGCAACAGGTTATGATAATGTGGATTTGGAGTATTGTAAGAGCAGGAACATTAAAGTTGCCAATGTTGTTAATTACTGTACGCCCGCAGTTGCACAGCATACGTTATTGCTAGCAATGATGCTGTCGGAAAAAATTACTTATTATGATGAGTATGTAAAATCCGGAGAATACAGTGCACAGGATAGATTTTCCCATTTTGACAGGGTATTTCATGACCTCGAGGGAAAAACATGGGGTATCGTCGGCATGGGAAGCATCGGGCACAAGGTAGCGGAACTTGCTACGGCTTTTGGGTGTAATGTTATTTTCTATTCTGCATCCGGGAAGAGCACCTGTACGGATTATAAAAGAGTGGAACTGGACACTTTGCTGCAGGAGTCCGATATTTTATCGCTGCACTGTCCGTTAAGTGACAGAACACGGAATCTGATTAATAAAGAAGCATTTGATAAAATGAAAAAAACGGCTATCTTAATCAATGTTGCAAGAGGACCGGTTGTGAATACACAGGATTTGTATCACGCGCTTGTAGAAGAAAAGATTATGGCAGCAGGCTTAGATGTGTTGGAGAAAGAGCCGATGGAATTATCCAATCCGTTAAGCGGGATAAAAGACAGTACGAAGCTGATTATTACGCCGCATATGTCTTGGGCAAGCATAGAATCAAGAACCCGTTTAGTGGCGGAAGTAGTGAAAAATATTGAAGCATTTTTAGAGGGAAAAGACAGAAATATCGTGAATTAAGAAATAAGGAAGGAGTATTATTAAGCTATGGGAATTATAATTAAAAATGCACAGGTTGTTGTACCACAGGGTGAGAAGGATGTTATTCAGGAAACAAGTATTTATATTGAGAAAGACAGAATTACCGGAATCGGACAGGCGCCTTCCGGATTTTCCGAAGATAAGGTAATCGACGGAACGGACAAACTCGTTATTCCGGGACTGGTTAACTGCCATACGCATTCTTATATGTCTTTTATGCGGAATGTGGCGGATGATTT
>CAZKOR010000264.1:0-4937 GCA_964554405.1 uncultured Bacteroides sp.
AAAATTCTCACATCCAGCAAGCATCTGCTGAGTCTGATTAACGATATATTGGATATGAGCCGCATTGAGAGCGGAAAAGTCAAGATTGAAGAGGATGAGGCGAGTCTCCCGGAGATTCTGCATGACCTGAAAACCATTGTACAGTCAGATGTCAGGTCAAAGCAGCTTTCGTTCTATATTGATACGCTGGATATTACAAATGAGACGATTATCTGTGACAAACTCCGCTTGAATCAGGTGTTGCTGAATATCCTCAGCAATTCCATGAAATACACCAAAGCCGGCGGAAGCGTCAGCGTTCACATTGTTCAGACAGATGACGCGCAGGAGGGATACGCTTCGTATCAGTTCCGGATTAAAGATACCGGTATCGGCATGAGCAAAGAATTCTTAGAGCATGTGTTTGAGCCGTTTGAGAGGGAGCAGACCTCTACCGTCAGCGGTATTCAGGGAACGGGACTGGGACTTGCCATTACCAAAAATATTGTTGATATGATGAACGGAACGATTACTGTGACCAGCGAGGAAGGGAAAGGGTCAGAGTTTGTAGTTTCTTTCCGGTTCCGTGTGAAAGACGACAGCGATGATATGGAATATGTGGAGCGTCTTAAAGATCTTCGTGCGCTGGTCGTGGATGATGATACCCATACCTGCACCAGTGTGAGCAAAATGCTTACATCTATTGGTATGCGGACTGACTGGACAACACGGGGGGAAGAGGCTGTTATCCGGGCGGAATTTGCTTTGGAACAAAATGATCCTTTCAGTGTGATTCTGATTGACTGGCTGATTCCGGACCTCAACGGTGTTGAGACGGCCAGACGGTTGCGCAGAATCGTTGGGGATGAGACAATCATCATAATTATTACGGCATATGACTGGGCTGATATTGAAGAGGAAGCAAAAGAGGCGGGCGTCACGGCGTTCTGCTCCAAACCGCTGTTTTTGTCAGAACTGAAGAATATTCTGACGGTGCCGTACAGAGAGCCGGAAAAAACCGGGGAGCAGGACATGTCCATGCAGTCCCTTTCCGGGAAAAAGATTCTTCTGGTTGAAGACAATGAAATAAACCAGGAAATTGCCAGAGCGATTCTGGAAGAAGTCGGTCTGATTATTGATACGGCGGATGACGGAACAGAGGCTGTCGAGAGGATGAAGACGGTGTCGGCAGACACCTATGACCTGATTCTGATGGATATTCAGATGCCAGTGATGGATGGCTATGAGGCTGCCCGGAGAATTCGTGCGCTGGATGACCCTGCCAAGGCGAATATTCCGATTGTGGCGATGACCGCCAACGCTTTTGAGGAAGACAAGAAACGTGCCTTTGACGCAGGCATGAACGACCATGTGGCAAAACCGATCGATGTGCCGAAGCTGATGGAAGCTTTACAGAAGTTTTTAGCGGGTAAATAATGCGAACGCAGTCGCATTATCAATAGAAAGTTATTTAAAGGGAAAACTCGATTAAGAGTTTTCCTTTTTACGATTGACAGTAAATATATAAAAGAATATAATTCAATTAAGTCAAAAACTCAAAAATGACTAAATTGATTTTTGGATGAGGTAGATGAATGAGAAATTATGATTATCAGGAAAAATGGGAAAAATTACTTACTCCAAAGATAGTAAAATACTTGACAACAATTCATGAATATAAAGGTGAGCAGCGCTTAATTGCCAACAGGCATGCGGATGTGCTGACAGATTTAATCGAAGTAGCAAAAATTCAAAGCACAGAAAGTTCTAATAAAATTGAGGGTATTTACACATCCGATGAGAGATTAAAAAAGATTGTATTGGATAAAACAATGCCAAAGAGCAGAAATGAACGTGAGATTGCCGGATATCGTGATGTACTGAATACCATTCATGAAAGCAACGAGCATATTCCGGTTAGAAGCACATTTATACTACAACTTCACAGAGATTTATATAAGTTTGAAAATGCAGGAATCGGCGGGATGTTTAAAAGTGTTGATAATATCATAGAAGAAGAGGCTGCCGAGGGGAAGAAGTTGGTCCGGTTCAATCCTGTTCCGGCTTGGGAAACACCGGAATCTGTAGATAGACTTTGTGAGGCATATCACTATGCAGTAAATCACACAGAGGCGGATTCATTATTGCTAATTCCAATGTTTATTTTAGATTTTCTGTGTATTCACCCATTTCAAGATGGAAATGGTAGAATGAGCCGGTTATTAACAATACTTTTATTGTATAAATCAGATTATATTGTTGGCAAATATATCAGTATTGAAAAGCTGATTGAAACTACGAAAGAGTCTTATTATGCTGCATTGCAGGAAAGTTCGGATAAATGGCATGAGGAAGAGAATGATTACGAACCATTTGTGACCTATATATTAGGCGTGATTGTTGCTGCTTACAGAGATTTTTTTGACAGGACAAGGTTACTTGAAGAAAAGAAAATTGCTAAACCCAACCGGGTGGAAGAAGAAATACGGAATCATATTGGAACGATTACAAAGTCAGAGCTTATGGAAAGAGTAACCGGTGTGAGCCAGACAACAATTCAACGTACTCTCACAGAATTGGTAAAGCAGGGAAAAATTAAAAAAATAGGAAATGGCAGATATACGAAATATGCGTGGAATTGGGAGGATGAAGCGTAATGATAACAGGAGAATTAAAGAACAAAATAGATAGTTTGTGGGAAATTTTCTGGACGGGCGGACTTACCAATCCATTGGATGTTATCGAGCAGATGACATATTTAATGTTTATACATGATTTGGATGATACGGATAACACTCATGCAAAGGAAAGTGCCATGTTGGGACTGCCATATCAAAGTATTTTTGCAACAGAAGTACAGCTTGGGGATAGAATCATTGATGGAACACAGTTGAAATGGTCGGTATTCCATGATTTTCCGGCACAAAAGATGTATGCTGTCATTCAGGAAATGGTATTTCCTTTTATTAAGAATCTGCATGGTGATAAGGATAGTGCCTATTCTAAATACATGGGCGATGCAATTTTCAAGATTCCAACCCCTTTAATGCTTTCTAAGATAGTTGATGCAATGGATGATTTATATCATCAAATGTCAGGATTAAAAGATACGGATGTGCGTGGTGATGTATATGAGTATTTGCTGTCAAAATTAGCAAATTCCGGAGTAAATGGACAGTTTAGAACACCGCGGCATATTATCAGAATGATGGTAGAGTTAATGGAACCGGCGGTAGATGATGTAATCTGTGACCCGGCTTGTGGTACATCAGGATTTTTAGTATCTGCGGGCGAATATCTGAAAGAAAACAGGAAAGACGAAATTTTCTATGATAAAGTAAAAAAAGAGCATTACATGAATCATATGTTTCATGGGTTTGATATGGACCGTACCATGCTTCGCATCGGCGCTATGAATATGATGACGCACGGCATCAGTAATCCGTTTATTGAGTATCGTGACAGTCTGTCCGACCAGAATACAGACAGAGATAAATATTCGCTTATACTGGCTAATCCGCCATTTAAGGGAAGTCTTGATTATGATATTGTATCTGCGGATATTTTAAAAAAATGTAAAACGAAAAAGACAGAGCTTCTATTTATAGAGTTGTTTGTCCAGATGTTAAAAATTGGGGGAAGATGCGCCTGCATTGTTCCTGACGGTGTTTTATTTGGTTCCTCTACAGCGCATAAAGCGATACAAAAAGAATTGGTAGAGAATCAAAGACTGGAAGCGGTAATATCTATGCCATCAGGCGTATTTAAGCCATATGCAGGTGTATCAACGGGAATATTAATTTTTACGAAAACAGAGCATGGCGGAACAGACAACGTATGGTTTTATGATATGCAGGCGGACGGTTACAGCCTGGATGATAAGCGAAGCAAGATTAATGAAAATGATATTCCTGACATCATTGAAAGGTTCCGTAATCGTGATAAAGAAGCGGACAGGGAACGTACGGAAAAATCGTTTATGGTTCCAAAACAGGAAATTGTAGATAAAGGATATGACTTATCTATTAATAAATATAAAGAGGTGGAATATGTTCCGGTGGAGTATCCGCCGACAGAAGAAATCATGAATGAGATAATGGAATTGAATGAGCAGATTGGGAAGGAATTACGGGAGCTGCAGGCGATGTTGTAGGGGGAGTAAAGCAATTTGCATTTTTTTGCAAATTACAAATCCGTGAAGATAACGTGTTAAGTCTTGACCGTTTGCATATAATTATGGTATATTCTCTTTAGAAGAATAGCTCATAGAACGTGAGGATAAAGAAAGTTCAACAGAAGATTTGGTCATAGAGCATGACCAAGTAAAATAAAAAGAAAGCCCGCTGAGAAGACAGCTCCTGGAAACAGGAGTTGTTTTCAGTCAGGAGAGAAAATGGCAAAAGAAAAGCGTTTTGTATTTTTATCAGAAGATTTTTATCAAAGATATTCTTCTGCACAGTACCCGGAGATAGAGCAGAAGCATACCAGACCTTACATACAAGTTTGTGTGGAAATAAATGGTATAAAATTTGCGATTCCATTGCGTTCAGATATTCATCATCCACATGTTTTCTGGACAGATAAACAAAATCATTGTGGTGTAGATTTCTCCAAAGCAGTTGTCATTTCAGATGATAAATATATAGATAAAACACGTGAGCCGCATTTGAGGCAGAATGAGTTTGATGCTTTACGGGGTAAAGATTTTAAAATTAAACAAAGAATGCAGAAGTATATAGACAAGTATAAACAAGCAAAGATGGAACCAGACAAGCCAATTCATAAGGTATTAATAAAGTATTCTACACTGCAATATTTTGAGGAGTTCTTGTGAGATAAGAATGACTACATCAAAATTAATATGTATCAAGATAAATATGTTTTAGAAAGCATATCGATTTATGGAGCATTCCTGTAATTCAGAAATAATGCCAATTGAATAAAAAGAAACCTCTGAT
>CAZKOR010000265.1:0-4880 GCA_964554405.1 uncultured Bacteroides sp.
GGAAATCATAAAGAGAGATAAGGTTCCTTTTTATTGCTGCGCGTGGTGTAATATAAAATCCGCAAGGAATGCAATTAAAAGCGGATTCAGACCGGCATGGGCGGAAATGACGGTTAAGCCGAAAGAAGAAGTAGACAAGATGAACAGGCGTTGAGGATGAGGAATATTTTCTATGGTTTACGAAATGAGCAAACACAATAAAAATAAAGTAGAAGCCCTCTTTTACGGATGGCAGGAAACTCTTATCTGGTCCTGCCTGCAGAATGTAATGGGACATATCTATATCAATCATAGTGAAAATCCGACAGCAGCAATGGCAATATTGGGAGATTTTTGCTTTTTTGCCGGGATGCCTGACAAAGAGTTGACCGCATATAAGCCGGAATGGTGCAGTCAGGATTTTATGATAATGGTTCCTGAGAATGATGAGTGGGCAGCATTGATTGTCGATTGTTATCAAGAGAAAGCGAAGAAAGTAACAAGGTATGCCATCAAAAAGGAGAAGGATATTTTTGATAAGACCTATTTACAGACAGTTGTTGATGGACTTCCGGATATCTATAAAATCAAAATGATAGATGAACAGCTTTTTCATCAGTGTAAAGAGATTTCCTGGTGCCGGGACTGGGTATCTCAATACGAAAGTTATGCGTTTTATCAAAAGTACGGATTGGGCATAATTATTTTGAAAGAGGATGAAATCGTCTCCGGTGCATCTTCATACTCAGGATACCGCGGAGGAATTGAAATCGAGATTGATACGAGAGAGGATTGTCGCAGACTGGGGCTGGCTTTTGTAGCAGGAGCGAAGCTGATTCTGGAATGCTTAAATCGGGATTGGTATCCAAGCTGGGATGCGCAAAATAAATGGTCGGTTGCACTTGCCGAAAAGTTAGGGTATCATTACAGTCATGATTATATGGCATATGAGATCGCAGGTTGGGAGAAGGGAAAGGGTATTGGATGAATATACGGTTTCAACAGGGAACAATGGAAGATTTGGACGCCATCACTGAACTGGTGGCTGACGCTATTGTACAGATGGAAAGTCAGGGAATCATGCAGTGGGATGAAATTTACCCTACACGCGAAGATTTCCGGATAGATATTGAAGCGGGTAATTTGTACGCAGGATACGATAAGAAAGAACTGGCAGTTATCTATGTTTTAAGTCAGGAGTTTGATGAGGAATATAAAAACGGGAAATGGAAAGATGAAACAAAATCTTTTTATGTTCTGCATAGACTGTGCGTTCATCCTAAATATCAGAATCAGGGAATCGCGGGCATGGCGATGGAGCATATTGAAAAGAGCTTAAAGGCGCAGGGAATTGAAGCAGTCAGGCTGGATGCTTTTACAAAAAATCCTTACGCCTTAAAGCTGTACGAGCGATGCGGATATCATAGGGTGGGTATAGCGCATTGGCGGAAAGGGGATTTTTATTTGATGGAGAAATATTTATAAAACAAGTGCGCTGCCTATCCTTTGCCGCCGTAATTGGGTGTTCCTTTTTCAAAAACCATAAATATACAGCATTTTGACACCCTTCTTAAAATCCCGTATCTACTGCCTGATGCGGTATCAAAATATCAATATTTTTGCTGCTCCCGTGATATAAATACACCATAGAGATTTATTTCTCCTAAATATCTTATTCGGCATTTTCATTACAATAATTGATCCTGTTCTTTATTTCAGTTATAGCATTTGGTTCTATCATGCTGAAAATGTAAGCTTTTAAATACTTTTTGTTAACTTTTTCGTAGGTATGGTCTATCATATTTCTAAATGCTTTTAACACTCCGGCATTGATACAAGTTAAGGAATTTTGGGTATCGTCTGTCAGCATTTTAGACGCTTCTCCTATCTGCGCCATATAGAAAGCACATAAATCAAAAGCCATTTTATCTTGCTCTAAATTATTTTGACTGCATCCAAAATGCTTTATAGCTTCTTTAATGTCATTCTGTCTTTGCGAGATTGACATTAATAACTGTATATCCTTTTTATATGACTTGGTCATATCCACCTGACTTCCTGCATCACTGTTTTGTATGCTGAATACTTATTTATCGGCAATCCGTTTTCTACTGCAAATCGGTCTAATTCATCATCTTCTTTTTTCATTAAATCCACCCATAGAACATCTACCGTGATATCAAACAGACTTTTTATATATTCCATGATATCAACTCTCATGGAATCGCCGTCTATCACAACATCTATGTCACTTGATAATTTCTCATTGCCATTCACATAAGACCCCGCTATTCCCAGCCTTATATTGTCGTATTTATTATAAACCTGCTTTAAAATTTCAATAATATCATTCAGCTTCATTTCACATTACCTTTTTTGCTTTATTATACTGCAAGATTGCTGTTTTTTCAATTATTCAGAATGGCTTGGCATAAAGTCGCTAAGAATAAACCGATAGTCATTCCTCCTGCGATAATCATCAGCATTTCATCATATCTGAATCTGTTTGCCGAAAAAGCCCAAATACCTGCTATTGTTCCGCAAAGAAAAGCAAGACTGGTATATATTTTTATCCTTCTCTTTGTATTACTGTCACATTCTTTTTCCGAAATATGTTTAAGATCATTACCTACCAATTCATCTATACTTTTATCCAACGCCTTAGATAGAAGTATTAATTGTTCAGGATTTGGAGAAGTTTCACCTAGTTCCCAGTTTGAAATAGTTTGTCTTGTGACATTTACTTTTTCCGCCAGATTTTCTTGTGAAAAACCTTTTTCTTTTCTTAAAGTATTAATATTTTTTCCTAATTCCATTTATCGTTACCTCCTTGCAAATAGTATAACTGATTTGGCATTTGCAAAACAAGCAAACACCTTTGGAACTTGCGCAAAGAGTTTTAACATCATATCGGAATGGATTTGTGCATGTGTGTATGGTAGAATAAAATCGTTGAAGAATGCAACAGGAGAGGCAAAATGATATGCGAAAGAGCAGAGTTATATATTTAATGCTTGCATTATGCGTTATTATAATTGGAATAGGACATTCTTTTTCATATGCAAAGTCAGATGTGCCTGATTATGAAAGTATAGATGCTCAAATTGCGGAAGATGTAAAAAAATATCATATTCCGGGCATGGCAGTAATGGTTGTTGATAAAGATGATATTTTATTTTCCAATACATATGGAAACTGCGAGGATATAGACACACCTTTTATTATAGGTTCCATGAGCAAATCATTTACGGCTGTTGCAATTATGCAGCTTGTCGAAGATGGAAAAATCAACTTGGATAATCCTATTTCGGAATATATCGACGCAGCAGAGTGGTTTGTTAAAGACTCAGATTGTGAAAAAATAACGGTAAGAAATCTGCTGAATCATACCAGCGGAATAACTACCTATCAGAGGTTTGGAAAACTTGAAGTTACGGATTCCTATGGTCAGCATGTGTACGCTAATGTAAATTATGGATTACTGGGATTAATCATCGAATCTGTCAGTGGAAAAAGTTATGAAGAGTATATAACGGAAAATATTTTTGAACCGTTAGGCATGGAACATACAGCAGCTTCTTTGGAGAAGAGCAAAGCTAACGGTATGATTGATGGGTACAGAAATTATTTCGGGATTCCCATTGCCGGGGAGCCCGACTATCCTCAGGATATTTCAGTGGGAACTTGGACAAACGTGCCTGCAGGGTATTTGTCATCAAGCGCATCCGATATGGGAAAGTACTTGCAAATGTATCTAAACGGCGGTAATGATATTATTGGTGAAGATAGTATTAATACCATGTTTTATGATAGTATTTCCGTAAATGACGGCGCCTATTTTTACGGTATGGGATGGCAGTATTCCACAACGATGTTTCATCAGCCAGCTTTTTGGCATGCAGGACTGGTAGAGAACTATACGTCCAATATGTTTATCCTGCCGGAAAAAGAGATAGGGATTGTTGTCTTAGTAAATATGAATGATTATCTTGTGGGAAATAATCTTCTTGGAAATATTGTATTACCTCTTATGGGAGAAGAAAAAAACATTTTTCCGGTGAATATGTATGTGTCTCTTCATTTGGTGATTGACTTGATATGTTTGCTTATTTGTATCGTAACGTTTTATCCTTTGATGACAATTAAAAAATGGAAGAATAAAAAGAAATCTTTTTATGTAACAGATATTGCAAGGCATCTTATATTACCCATTGTATTGTTGTGTGTTCCGATATTAGTATCTACGCCGGTACGGGTTATATGGCTATTTGCAAAGGACTTATGTATTGTTTTATATGCAAATGCAATTTTATTAGTGGCTGTCGGAATTTATAAATTGAGTTACAAAGTGGAGGAATAGCTATGTGCGTTAAATCAGATAAATTTGATCTGGTGGTATTTGCAGGCCAGTCAAACATGTCAGGCAGAGGTGATGCTGCGATGGCGGTTAAATGCAGTGAAAACGCTGGGTATGAATATAAGGCGGTAAGCAATTCGGATGTATTGGTACCCGTTTCAGAACCGTTTGGTTTAGGCGAGGAACGCATAGGGGGGATATATGATATAAACTCCGATGGAGGTTCAAAGCGGACAGGAAGCATGGTTTCCGCTTTGATTGATACATATTTTTGTCAAAGCGGCAGAAAGATTATCGGGGTCAGCGCTTCAATGGGAGGAACAAGCACAGAGCAGTGGAAAAAAGTTTATATTAAAGATGCAGTTTCAAGATTGGATACAGCAAAATTATTTTTAAAAAGCAAAAATATTCCTATAGAAAATATTTTTGTGGTATGGTCTCAAGGGGAAACAGACGGGGACAATAATGTTTGTGCGGAAGAGTATATAGAAAACTTAAAATACTTATTTAGTGAATTTAAAACGCACGGAGCGGAAAAATGCTT
>CAZKOR010000266.1:0-4859 GCA_964554405.1 uncultured Bacteroides sp.
AATGTATGGGGAGTGGGATATACCATTGAAAAATAAAGCAGTGAAAAAAACAGATGATTTCAGACAAATTAAGATAAAGATTTTTTTTCATATCCTATGGAGCGTTATCGTTGCGGTTGGCAGCATCTGCGTGTGTGTTTCGCTTTTGCAGGGCAGCTTTGGAGACCGGATGGTTAACATAAATCAACAATGGTTCCGTTTGGACTATGATGCGGCAAGAACTTTATATCAATGGACATTCCGCAATCATCTTGATTTTATATTTGTTGTCGGAGTAGCCGTTATTTTTTTTATCGTATTCCGTATTTATTTAAACCGGTTAACAAGATACTTTCTGGAAATCAATCGGGGAATTGACGATTTAATGAACGAAAGTTCGGGAGACGTTTCCTTGTCGCCGGAGCTTTCCGCAACAGAAAAGAAAATAAATACCATAAAACATACTTTTGAAAAACAGAAACTGGACATGAAGTTAGCGGAGCAGCAAAAAAATGATATGGTGATGTATCTTGCTCATGATTTAAAAACGCCCCTTGCTTCCGTTATCGGCTATCTGAATTTGCTGCGTGACGAGGAGCAGATATCCGGGGAACTGAGGCAAAAATATCTTTCCGTTTCTCTGGAAAAGGCGGAACGACTTGAAGATTTGATTAACGAATTTTTTGAAATAGCAAAGTTTAATCTGTCGAATATCACACTCCAGTACAGCAGGATAAATCTCGCGCGTCTGCTTGAAATGCTTCTGTATGAGTTTCAGCCGATGCTCAATGAGAAGAACCTGAACTGTAATCTTAAGGTTCCGGAGGATATGATGCTTAGATGTGATGCAGATAAAATCCAGCGTGTCTTTGACAATCTTTTAAAAAATGCGGTTATTTATAGTTTTGAAGGAACGGATATTGACATTACGGCGTCCGGAAATACCGAAAACGTAGTAATTATATTTTCAAATCATGGCGACACCATTCCGAAAGCAAAATTGGAACGGATATTTGAGCAGTTCTACAGGCTGGATGTTTCCCGAAGTACACAAAGTGGCGGGGCAGGTCTTGGTCTTGCCATTGCAAAGCAGATTGTTGAACTTCATAACGGGACAATTACGGCAGTAAGTGAAAATGAGATGTCTACGTTTATAGTCACGCTGCCGGTTTCGTAGGTAAATCGTAAGAAATTCCATAGGAAATCAGAAGAATACTTTGTGCGGAAACAAATAAACTGCACTTCTGTTATTGGTACAATAATAGTGCCAAGGGCAGAGGTGCTTTTATTTTGATAAAAAGAGGACGGAGGAGTTGTTTCTATGCCAAGAAAAAGAGTAACACAGATATTTCCTTTTCTGCTTCCACTCCGTAAATGGCAGAGGAAGAAATTTTTCTATTATAAAATGAAAAAGGACGGATGCCGCTATGCGAAAAAAATTGCTGACAGTTCATTGCCTTATTTGGTATTTGAGACTTCGATAACGATGCTGAATGAAAAAAGCGGGTTTGATATGCAATATCAGATAAACAAGGTATACAATCTGAAACTCGCCGCAAGGACAATTAACCGGCTTGTTATTGAGCCGGATGAAACCTTTTCTTTCTGGCAGCTTGTAAGATGGGCGGACCGCGAGGAAAGATACAAGGACGGATTAAATCTTGTTGATGGGAAAACTGTTGCATCATACGGCGGAGGACTGTGTATGTTAAGCGATATGCTTTTCTGGATGTTTCTGCATACACCGCTTACGATTGTGGAACGGCATGGACATGCAGTGAAATCATTTCCGGGGGCGGATGTAAATTTACCCTGCGGGACGGATGCAACGGTGAGCGAGGGCTGGCTGGATTTGAAAGTCCGTAATGAGACGGATAATACGTTTCAGATTGAGATTAGCTTTGATGATAAAAAAATGTACGGACGTATTTTATCACAAAACGCCGTAGATTTTGTATATTCCGTACACAATTCATCCGTTTCTTACAGGAAACAGGGCAATAAAATCTATCAGACTGCTTCCGTCTGCTGCACGGAAACAGATAGAAAGAGCGGAAAGCAGACGGAGAGGGAGCTGTATATCAATCAATGTGAGATAACCTACAGGCTTCCGGACGGAATAAAAATAGAAGAAGGCGGGATATAAAATGGATAAAAAAAGAATAGCGGTTATTTTTGGGGGTAATTCCACGGAATATGAGGTGTCGTTACAGTCAGCTTTGTCAGTCCTTGAAAATATCAATGAAGAAAAATTTGAGGTCATTCCAATCGGGATTACCAGAAGCGGAGAATGGTATCATTACACAGGAGAAAAAGAAAAAATAGGCAGCAATACATGGTTTGAAGACAGGGAAAACCTGGTTTCGGTTGCTGTTTCGCTGAAACCTTCCGTGAGAGGATTTTTAGAACTTACCGGTGAAAAATACCGTGTCATAAAAGCAAATTTGATATTTCCTGTATTACATGGAAAGAACGGAGAGGACGGCACTTTGCAGGGACTTTTTGAATTAGCGGGACTTCCTGTTATCGGCTGTAATATGCTTTCTTCGGCAATCTGTATGGATAAAGACAGGGCGCATAAGCTTGTAAGCCTTGCGGGGATATCTGTTCCTAAATCAGTAACTTTTAAACGTTCCGGCAAAGAAGCGGCTTTAAAGGAAATTGAAAGCAGGCTGGCATATCCGCTTTATGTAAAGCCTGTCCGTGCAGGTTCCTCTTTCGGAATCACAAGGATAACGGAAAAGGCAAAGCTGGAAGCTGCCATAGAGTTTGCATTTGAATATGATGTGGAAGTTATTGTTGAGGAGGAAGTAAACGGGTTTGAAGTGGGCTGTGCCGTACTTGGCACTGATGCGCTGACTGTCGGAAGGGTTGATGAAATTGAATTGTCGGGAGGTTTTTTTGATTATACGGAGAAATATACGCTGAAATCCTCGAAAATCCATATGCCGGCAAGGATTGGGACAGAAGAGGAAAAGAGGATACAGGAAGCGGCGATGACTATATACAGGACTTTGGGATGTTCCGGCTTTGCAAGGGTGGATATGTTTTATACGCCATCCGGAGAAATTGTATTCAATGAGGTGAACACCATTCCCGGATTTACCACGCACAGCCGCTATCCTAACATGATGAAGGGTATCGGTTTGTCTTTCCCGGAAATGCTGGAAAAGCTGATAGGTTTATATCTGGAACAGTAAGAATGGGGGATTATTATGAACATCAGAAGAAAGATGATTGATTATTCGAGAGGGAACAATCTGGAGGGTTTTTGGCGCTTATATAGATTGCAGAAAAAGACGGGGGAGGGACTCATTCGCGACATTCTGACATATATGATGAGCCGGTACGCCCACAGACACGGGGGATATATCGGTCCGGATACGATAATAAAAGGCAACTTGACACTTCCTCACGGACTGCACGGGATTTTTATTTCACGGTATGCCGAGATTGGGGAAAACTGCTGGATTTATCAAAATGTAACGATTGGAGAAGTAAACAGAAAAGCCCCTGTCATAGGGGATAACTGTCTGATTGGTGCGGGTGCAGTCATTATTGGCGGTATCAAAATCGGCAGCAATGTGAAAGTCGGCGCCGGGGCAGTAGTAAACACGGATATCCCTGACGGATGCACAGTTGTTTCGCAGGCGGCACGAATTCTTGCGGGCGGAGAAAAAGGCATGGTATAAAAATGAAGAGTGCGGAATTTAAAACAGAACGTGCATGGCTTGAGATAAATGTAGAAAATCTGCGGCATAATGTAGATACCTTGAAAAAAGCTATGCAGCCGGGATGTGAACTGATGGCGGTTGTAAAAGCGCAGGCTTACGGGCATGGAGCTGTCCTGACCGCGTCGTATCTTAATAAAATGGGTATTATGGCATTTGCCGTTGCCACGATTGATGAGGGCATTACTTTAAGAAAAAACGGCGTCTGTGGAGAGATACTGATTCTTGGGTATACAGATGTGTGCCGGGCATCCGAACTGAAAGAATATGACCTGATGCAGACGCTAATCAGCTTTGAATATGCGGAAACTCTAAATGAACAGGGAATTGCGGTAAAGACACATATCAAAATAGATACCGGAATGCACAGGCTTGGGATATCCGAAAAAGAAGTATCTGCGGTCCGGAATCTTTTTTTTATGAAAAATCTAAAGATATGCGGGATGTTTACTCATTTGTGCTGCGCAGACAGCAGTTACCTGGATGACATTGTGTTTACCGAAAGACAGATTTACAGCTTTTATCGTTTGGCAAATGCTTTGAAAGACAGCGGGGTAAGTCTGCCAAAGCTGCATATCCAGAGCAGTTACGGACTTTTGAATTATCCTGGTCTTGCCTGCGACTATGTAAGGGTAGGCATAGCCCTGTATGGGGTTCTCAGTTCGCCGGACAATGATACCGTGCTGAAACCGGACCTGCGCCCTGTGCTTTCTTTAAAGAGCCGGGTGGTGTTGATTCGGAAAGTGGCAGCAGGTGAGAGCGTTGGCTATGGCAGGAGTTTTACGGCTGAGCGTGATACCCGGATTGCCATACTGTCTGTCGGGTACGGTGATGGTTTTCCGCGGAATTTATCAAACGGAAAAGGCAGTGTGCTGATAAACGGATATATGGCGCCGATTGTCGGACGTATCTGCATGGATCAGCTTGCCGTGGATATCACAGAAGCAGAAGAAGTTTGCGTGGGTGATATTGCAACGCTTATAGGCACAGAAGAGTATGATGAACTGTCTGCTCCTGCCATTGCGGATAGTTCCGGCAGCATCAGTAATGAGCTGCTTTGCAGAATGGGGGCAAGGCTGCCCGTTATAGTGAAAAAATCTTGTCTTGAAAGTTATATGGAACTTCTGTAATATGATAGGAATAGGAATG
>CAZKOR010000267.1:0-4845 GCA_964554405.1 uncultured Bacteroides sp.
CATAAAAAGACCTTGCCGATATTCAGTTTCCATATCTGAAAATCAGCAAGGTTTTTCTTATGCCATTGATGTAATTATTCAGTGTGTGATGTTATAAATGTTGCCAAATCGTTGCCAACGCATAAACAAATTTGCTTGAAACCCGCATAAATACTAGGTTCTTAAAGTCCATTTGGACAGAGGCAAACCCCTTCATCCTCTCTGGGGCAAACTCTTTTATCCTCTATGTGGATGAAGTACTTTGCCTCTGTCCAACAACAGCCATCAACATATACTGAATTATTTATAAAGGCTTACCTTTAAAGAACGCTGTATTTACAAGGCTTCTACTACTTTTGATAAAGAAAAAACAGACCCCAAAATGGATAATATTCATACCCATTTCAAGGTCTGTTGCTATGCTTTATTCATTTGTTCAGGCTAAACGGCTTTGCCCTTTAACACCATTTCATCACTCGAACTCAGCGTGTTCTTTATTGGCATTAACTATATTTGTTTAAGTTTTTTTGCAAATGTACGCCTATTCTTACTTCAATTACATCATTTATTATGGCTTGCTGATTTTCTGTTGCCAAAACGTTGCCAAATATATTTGCCATTAATGTCATTATAGCACCACAATAATATCATTCATCTTTATATGCCTGTGGAATACCACTTGTAAAAACCTTTGTTACTTCTTTATAACAGATTGGACACATTACCTCTTCCATTTCTCTGCACCCAGGCATATAATCATTTTCTTCAATCTTAAGTTCGGTTCCACAATGTGGACAAGTGCAATAAGTCATATTTTTACCTCCTTTGAAATTACATATTTACTAATTTAATGTCAATACATTCAATAATGCATTCTTCAACTTTTCTTTTAAATCCAATTTATCTTCATACAAAATCAAAAACTGGTTCTGTAAATCAAATGGAATCTGCGTGTATACATTAGCTAACAAAATTGTCGGTTTGTTTAAAGCATGTGCTATTCCTAACTCATAAAATACATTGGGATTTCTTCCATCTAAAATTGTTATTATTAATCTAGATTTCACTATATAATTAATACTACGTTTCAAAATATCATCTGCAACATACTCTTCATCACCGCGCATTGGTTTTAGTTTTGTTTCTATACATACTTCACATACGGTATTATATATCTTAACAAAATCATCATGGAATGGTGTTAAAATAAATGCCAGATCTCCTTGTATTTCTATATTCTGAATATCAATTCCGAACCCTCTCAAAAAAGATGCTACAGATATTTTTCCTGTCTTATCCGACTGTTTATCTTGTGAAGATATGACTAAATGATATGCCTCCTTCCATCGTTCATCTGTAGAAAGCAATTTCTTATTTATCTCATTTATTTGCCTTTCTAAATAACTCCTCTCAGCATCCATATAAATATTTTTTATATCTTTACTATTTTCCTTTTCGCTATTCCGACTATATATATTATAAAGTTTGAGAACTAATGCTGTTAGACAACATATAATAGTAACCATCAATAATATAACTGTGTCAGCATCCCAATATTGAAATATGTCATTTCTTATTACCGTTACTGCGGAAGGTAATATCAACACTAGCAATGTTACTAATAGCACTATATAAAAAATCAGAAGTGTTATAAGCATTTTATGATTTTTTTTCATATCATTATTCCTCACATTCTAAATATTGAAATCCATATCATTCCACCAGAAACTAAATAACACAGAACAGTTTGTACTTTCCATCTATTTTTTTTCTTGTAATAATTATTTTCAGCAAATTTAGTCCCGAAAACCATAAAAGGTACGAACATAAGTATTACAAAGGCTTCTGCACAATATACTCCTATACAAGTAATCAACCTTTTATATTCATCCACTAAATCTTGTGTTATACTCTCCATAGCAGCTAACTGAGTTGTAACCTCAATAATTTTGGGAATTATGTAACCTACAGCAACGAACAATAAATCCACCGGAAAGTGAAGTACCTCTATTTTTGCTTGCTCTTTCTCTCTTTTTTTGTCAGTATATATTTCTTCTGCCCAACTAGGCAAAATATATTTAAAAACAAATAATAATATTGGGAAAAACAATGCTAAGACCTTAACAATCAAACTATCCCTCCTCTTAAGTGCACAATCAAATACTTAATCTTAAAACTTTCCTAATTGTATAAACGCGCAAAAGATGTTATCTACCTTTTTTCTTTTCTCTCCTTTTCTTCTATTTCAGTCCCAATTGTCGCTTTTTCTCTGTTTTCCGCCTCTCCCAGCTCACAACCTTGCGTTCCGTTTTCAACTGCTCCTGTTATAATCTCAAAGCGTGTTGCGATTTTATACCTATCCCTATATTCCGCATCTGTTTCTGTACTTCACATTGCACCCGTTTAGGATTGCGACCTACTTCTTTTACATCAGTAGCCACAGTCGGACTAAATCGCAGCCGATAGTAATTTCCCAAAATAAAATAGTATATCTCGTAGTCTTTTGGTTCTACACCAAATGTAACCTTACATACAGATAATTTTCTCTCTGATAGTCGTTCAAAACACCTATCCCCAATAGCCCTTCAAAAATACTGCCAGTCTGCCTGATACTTTGTTCATAACAATTCCTTAAAATAATTGTGATAAACAAAGAACGGACAAGTCTAAGAAGGGAGAGCTACTTACACCGAATAGGTGCAACTGGACTACCTACCAGTTCTATAGGATTAACTTGCGTTGTGTTTTTATCTTTGCTTTTATGTATTGCCATATTCAAGCACATTTTTCAATCACTCATGCTTTCGATTGTCATTTATGTATTCCTGATACCCATCCTCCAAGATATGAAATGCACAACTGTTATCTATTAAAATCTGCTTACGGTTTGTTGTACCATCTTATTTTTTGAATTCACTATGCATTATCGCAAGTAGCCTTTAACTTCTTTTTTATCTCCCGGCACATACAGCAAAATATTAGTTTCCTACTTCTTATCAAATGATGATACCGATATCTATTAATTTTTAATCAAAACCTTATTATATAAATTTATTATATTTCTTTAAATTTTACTTTTCCATAAAATGGTGAAAAATATCAAAAAAAGAGTAAAATTAGCATAATTAGAAATATTTTCATTAATTAAAGGGTCGAATGTAAGACGAGATTCCCGTTTTGTAAGCGAGTTTCACATTTTGTAAGCGAGTTTCACATTTTGTAAGCAACCTTCTAAATTTGTATCCGAATTTCCACTTTTGTAATGACTTTCCCCTTTTTGCTCCGGTTTTGTGGTATAATGGCTTCATGACAGGATAAAAATGCGTACAAAAACCGGACGTCACTTTTGTCTTACAAATTTTGTACCACAAAATTCACGCCTCATACGGTCTGTATTTTCAGCCGGCGGTCTGCGCTTTTTATCTGCTTACTTTCTCAGAAGTCCTGGCGTGAGGTTGATGTCTTTGGCTGCAACCTCGTGGCATCCAAGCCTCTGCGCCAGTTCTTCTCCGTAATAAAAGCAGAATGCTTCATACGGACTTTTTCCGTTCAGTTTCTTTCTCCTGTAGGAATTGATATGGTCCATCATCAGGTCTATATCTGCCTGTATCAGTTCATCAAAGCTTTTTCCCTTTGCTATAATCCTCCGGATGAATTCATGTCCTACTTCAATTTCTGCCTTCTGGTACGGTGCGCTTGGATTACAGTAGTATATCCTTGTCCTCTGGAATCCTTTCCCGTCCGGTCCGTTCTCTATACACTTCGGGTTGGAAAACTCGCTTCCGTTATCTGTCAGTATTACAGGAAACAGCCTTCGAAAATCCTGCCCTCCCAGACAGTGGTATAAGCCATCATAGATATCTATTACCGACTTTGAGGTATTTGCTTCCCGCAAAAATCCCAGCATCAGTGATACATTTACAAAATAGATAGTCAGAAGAACTTTACCTCCTTTACTCCCGATTACTGAATCCATCTGCACCACCGCTGTATCCGGATGCTTCTCCATGTATACCTCATAATCATGGTAGTTCCTTCCCACGCGGCATCCACGGTCTATCTTCAGTTCCAGCTCCTTATACCTTGGACGGTACTTTACCTTTCTTGGCAGGTCTATGTTACGGATATCAAACAGGCATCCGTCCACGTAGTTGTACAGCGTCTTTTCACTGCACATCAGTTCATCCTTATGGTTTATGTAGATCTGGTGGATACTCTGTCCCTGTTTTACTAACGGCACCAGTATCTCATTAAGTCTTGCTATCTCCCCTTCCGTGGAAAGTATCCCGCTCCTGGATTCTGATATCTTTGCTGATGCCTGTCTCTGGGCCTCCATTGCATCATAAATGCTCTTGGTAAGAGTGCATTTCTTTACTTCCCTGCATCCGTTGCAGACATACGGCGGCTTAAAACGGTGGGTGCACACTTCCTCCTCAAACTGCTCACAGTAACGGTTACAGAGCAGTTCGCACTGCTTACAGACCGTAACCAGGGGATGCTTACAGTCATTTGTCCCGCACACCTTCTTTCTTTTACAGCTCTTTCTGTATTTGCATGTATTGTGCGGAAAGCTCCCATAACCGGTATCCCGCTCTATGGAATAATTCCTGATCTCTTTGGTGATGATGGTCCTGTCCCTTTCCAATTTTTCACCTATCGGGGTAAATGTCATATGTTCCTTCAGACCATTCTCAATCTCCAGCCGGTCCTCATAGTTTAAAAACTTTGCCATGTTGTCTCCTTTCCCCGCCGGCTGTTCTGCTTTCAAATGAAAACAGGAAGAACATATCTGCTCCTCCTGCATTTGTATCGTCACTTTCACTCCCATTATTTATTCTATTTGTACTCATCTTTCCCGTTTGTACG
>CAZKOR010000268.1:0-4828 GCA_964554405.1 uncultured Bacteroides sp.
GGATATCCTCTTCCTCAAATGGTCTGCCATACTGAAAATCCCATGTCATTTCATTAAAGCAGCCTTTGCAGTGATGGGTACAGCCGCTGACGAATAAAGAAACCCGCACCCCCGGTCCGTCCGCAATATCATATTTCTTTATCTCTGAATAATACACTTTCTCTATCTCTCCTACAAATGTAACACCCTTTCTTTGATTTCCTGTGTCCGGCCCTGATTCCAGAACTGTGTCCCGATATAGCCGCATGTGCGCCTTGCCACATTCATCTTATCCTGGTCTCTGTTACCGCAATTTGGACACTCCCATACCAGTTTTCCATCTTCATCCGTTACAATTCTGATTTCCCCGTGATAATCACAGCACTGGCAATAATCGCTCTTCGTATTTAACTCTGCATACATAATATTCTCATAAATATGCTTCATCACGGCAAGCACCGCGTCCAGATTATTCTCCATATTCGGTACTTCCACATAGCTGATGGCGCCGCCCGGAGACAGTTCCTGAAACTGTGATTCAAATGTAAGCTTATCAAAGGCATTCATCTCTTCCGTTACATGCACATGATAGCTGTTTGTAATATAATTTTTGTCCGTTACGCCCGGAATGATACCAAACCGCTTTTGCAGACATTTCGAGAATTTATAAGTTGTAGACTCTAACGGCGTGCCATACAGGCTAAAGTCAATATCCGTCTCTTTTCTCCACTTCGCACAGGCATCATTTAAATGACGCATAATTTCAAGCGCAAAAGGCGTTGCTTCCGGGTCCGTATGTGATTTTCCCGTCATATATCTGGTACATTCACAAAGTCCGGCATATCCTAAAGAAATCGTTGAGTAACCGTGATAAAGCAGTTCATCGATTGGCTCTCCTTTTTTCAGTCTCGCCAGCGCACCATACTGCCATAGAATCGGCGCGACATCAGAGGGTGTGCCTTTTAATCTCTCATGTCTGCACATCAGTGCGCGTCTGCATAACTCCAATCGTTCATCGAATATTTTCCAGAACTTGTCCATATCTTTTCCGGAGGAACATGCAATATCCACAAGATTTAATGTCACAACACCCTGATTAAATCTGCCGTAAAACTTCGGTTTGCCATTTTCATCATGATAAACCGTCAAAAAGGAACGGCAGCCCATACAGGTATAGCAGTTACCGTCTTTTAATTTTTTCATAATTTTCTCGGAAATATAATCCGGTACCATTCTCTTTGCCGTACACTGTGCCGCAAGTTTCGTCAAATACCAGTATTTGCTGTCCTCGTGAATATTATCTTCTTCTAATACATAAATCAGCTTCGGAAATGCAGGGGTAATATAAACGCCCTTTTCATTTTTCACGCCGCGGATACGCTGATTTAACATCTCTTCTATCACCATGGCAAGATCGTCTCTTGTCTGTCCCTCCGGCACTTCATCAATATACATAAATACCGTAACAAACGGCGCCTGTCCGTTAGTCGTCATAAGTGTAATGACCTGATACTGAATCATCTGTACGCCTTGGTTAATCTCTTTCCTGACACGCATCTCGGCAATCTGGTTTATTCTTTCCTCAGAACATTCAATCCCCATCTTGTTCATTTCTTCTTTTACTTCTCTGCGGAGTTTTTCACGGCTCACATTCACAAACGGAGCTAAATGCGCAAGAGAAATACTCTGCCCGCCATACTGCGAGCTGGCTATCTGCGCAATACACTGCGTTGCAACATTACATGCGGTAGAAAAACTTTTCGGCGTATCAAGCATCGTTTCACTGATAACGGTTCCGTTTTGCAGCATGTCCTCTAAATTAACAAGACAACAGTTATGCATATGCTGCGCAAAATAATCCGCATCATGAAAATGGATAATTCCCTGTTCATGCGCTTCTACAATATCATGCGGCAGCAAAAATCTTTTCGTAATATCTTTACTGACTTCCCCTGCCATATAATCACGCTGTACACTGTTTACGGTTGGATTTTTATTGGAATTTTCTTGCTTTACCTCTTCATTATTGCATTCCAAAAGAGTCAGAATCTGTTCGTCCGTAGAATTGGATTTACGTACCAACGCACGTTTGTATCGGTACGTAATGTAATTTCTTGCCATCGTATAGGCATTATATTTCATCAGCTGATTCTCCACCATATCCTGAATTTCTTCTACGCTGGGAGAATGTTTCATTTCTTCGCAGTGGTCCGCAACTACTTCCGCAATGGAGTCAATTTCATTTTCCGTCAGTTTATCTTTGTCTTTGACACTATCATTTGCCTTCTTTATAGCTGCAACAATTTTTTCCAAATCAAAGGCTACTTCCGCACCGCTTCTTTTAATAATTTTCATATCTGACCCCCGACAATATTTTACATGGTTCTTTTTCGTATACCATATATTGTATCACTCCATTTTTTCCTGTCAAGGTCTTGTGTAATAATATTATTACTAATTATCGCCCCTTTTTGTACCCGATTTCTATCTGCGGATAATGTTCTTCCAAATAAGACAAAACTGCTCTGGCATTTTCTTCTCTTTCAAAGCGGAGTTTTCCCTCCGTATCATCGTTAAGGTATAACATCAAATAGAATTCTTTTAACAGAAACTCTCCCGACTCCCCGCTTTCGACTCTTAAATATGCTGTCTTTATTTTCTCATATGGAATGTATTTGACATTGATAAAATAGCGGTAGAAAAAATGATGAGCGCCCATTCTCCCCTCACCGGCACGGACAGCAGCCTTAAATTCTTCTTTTAAAACATTTTTATCTGCCGTTTCTGCGTTTTTTTGCAAACAGATGAATTTCATACAAATTTCCTTTCTAATTTGAGCATAAAAAAGGTCAGACCCGACAGCCTGACCTGCAAGCTGGAAAAGGGACTCGAACCCTCGACCTACTGATTACGAATCAGTTGCGCTACCGACTGCGCTATTCCAGCTTATTACTAAACACAAATGTTATTATAATAGGTAATTGCAATTTTGGCAAGAACGAATTACATTTTTTTATTGAGAATCCAAATGTACATCCAATTGGTTATAAGGAATGGAGATACCCGCTTCATCAAGCGCATATTTAATGTTCTCCGTCAGCCGCCACTTTGTCTCCCAAAAATCCCCTGATTCCACATAACAGCGGACACCCAGCATCACCGCACTGTCACCGAGGGAATCAACATATATTTTTCTATCCTGGTCTTTTAATACCTTATCGTCAGACTCTAACAGCTTCATTAACACCTCTCTCGCCTGTCGGATATCCGCCTGATAAGAAATGCCTACCGGAATATCAATCCGCCGTCTGGACATGGCGCTGACGTTTATCATACTGGAATTGGACAATTCACCGTTTGGAATCACCACCAGTCTGTTATCCCCGGTCGTCAGTTTCGTATAAAAAATCTGTATTTCTATAACAGTTCCTTCATTGCCGTTATTGGTAATAATATAATCTCCCACCTTAAAGGGCTTCAGCAGTAAAATCAAAACTCCGCCGGCAAAATTGGAAAGGCTTCCCTGCACTGCAAGCCCAAGCGCCACACCTGCAGAACCAAGCAGCGCAACAACGCTTGCTGCATCCAGACCAAAACCGGAAGCAATGAAAAAGATTAAAATGACATACAGGGTTATTTTCACGAAAGAACCTAAAAACTGTATTACACCTATATCTGCATTACCGCGCTGCATGGATTTTTTTAAGATTCGGCAAATCAGCCGGATAAGCTGTGTGCCAATGAAAAATACAAGCAGGGCAAGCAGCACTCTGATACCGAATCTGAGTGCCGCTTCGGGCAGTTTCTGCAAATATGACTGTATCAGGCTTACATGAATTTCAGCTTCCGCGATTGCTTCAATTTCTTCTATACTGCCTAATTCCATATTCTACCTCTTTTTCTTACTTTTTCTCTTTTTCCATGACTTTTTTCAGTCTTTCCGCCGCCTCATTCGCCGCTTTTGCTTTTTCCCTTGCTTCTTTTTCCGCTCTCTTTGCCGCCTCTTTTGCTTCTTTAGCTTCCAGCGCAGTAATTCTTGCCGCTTCCTGCGCTTCCCGTCTTTCCTGTTCTTCTTTTGCCTTACGGATTGCTTCCGCTTTTGCTCTTTCTATCTCCGCCTTTTCTTCCGGTGTATAGGGTGTGTAGGCAAAAATGCTGACAGAAAGAGGCGCACTCACCATTTCTATCGCATAAGGCTTTCCGTCCCATTCTTTTTCTATCGTCTGTTTTTCTTTCTGATTCACAACTCCGCTGCCGCCATAAGCTTTTGCATCCGTATTCAAAATTTCCTTATATTTTCCTTCATACGGAACGCCTACCGTAAATTCCTGCTTTGCATTAGCAAAATTGGCAACGACAACCAGTGTGTCCTCCACTTTGTCAGCCTTACGCAGATAAGAAAGCATACACGCCTGCGGGGTAATGCAGTTAATCCACTCAAATCCTTCCCAGGAATCATCTTTCTGATACATCGCCGGAAGCGTCGTATACATTTTATTTAAGTCCGCAACCAGCTTATTTAACTTCTTATGCTCTGCATTCTCTAACAAATCCCACTCAACGGCACGGGCTTCATTCCATTCATCATATTCACCGATATCCTGTCCCATGAAAAGCAGTTTCTTTCCGGGATGAGTCATCAGATACGCATAAGTCAGACGTAAGTTTGCAAACTGCTCCTTCCGCTCTCCCGGCATCTTGCCGAGCATCGTTGCTTTCCCATGAACAACTTCATCATGAGAAAAGACAAGGACAAAATACTCACTATACGCATAAATCATGCTGAATGTCAAAATGTTATGACAGCGGGAAAGAAAATACGGGTCATTCTTATTATAGCTTAAATAAT
>CAZKOR010000269.1:0-4813 GCA_964554405.1 uncultured Bacteroides sp.
AAAAATGCAGATAGCAGTATGTGACGATGAAAAAGAAATCAGGGATATGTTTGCGGAAAAGATAGAGAGGCTCTATCCGGAAGCAGACCTGTTACTATACCAGACGGGGGAGGAATTGCTTTTGTCAGACAAAGAGTCGGATATCCTGTTGCTTGATATCCGGATGCCCGGAAAGAATGGCATGGAAACGGCAAAAGCGCTACGCAGAAAAAACAAAAAAGTAATCATCATTTTTGTGACCGCTTTGGATGATTTTGTATTTCAGGCATTCGATGTAGGGGCATTCCATTATCTGGTAAAACCTTTTGATGATGGGAAATTTGCCGAGGTATTGTTGAATGCCGTAAAACAGTTTGAGGACAGAAAGAAGCTAGAGGATGCAGGTGGAAAAAGGGAAATGCCGAGCCTTATGATAACCACGGGGGGACAGCATATCAGTGTCAATCTGGAGGATATTGTATATGCGGAGGTATTTGACCGGAAAGTGATCCTGCATACGATGGATTCAGATATAGAATATTATGGGAAAATGAAAGAGCTGGAAGAAAAAGCAGGTGATGAATTTTTCCGCACACACAGATCGTTTCTTGTGAATTTCGGGTTTATCATGAAATATGATGCGACAACGGTTTATCTGAAAAAAGGGCAGGCGCTTATGGCGAAGCAGAATTACGGAGAGTTTGTGAAACAGTATCTGAGGTATAACCAGAGAAAAGGGAGAAGATAGATGGAACACAAGGATATATATTTGACGATAATGTCTGTGATATATGCAATAGTGGCAATGTATGGAACAGGGTATATCCTGTTCCGATTTGCAAAGCCATTCATGGAAAACAAAAAGGGGGCATTCTGCGTAGGGATCGCTTATTTTGCTACAATGTTAATATTATATTTCGTGCCAATCCAGATAAACACATTTGTGGCATACGGTTTAGGGATACTGTCGGCTTTTACTGTTATGTGCAGGATAGACCGCAGGAATTATAAACAAAAGATATTCATAGCAGCAACATTTTTTTCCCTGCACTGGCTGTCGGATTACATGACAAGAATCATAACAGATGCCATATATAACGTAAAGATAATATCTGACACCTTCTATATGGCAGAAAGACATACGGTGACAAAGATTTTGATATTTGGCGGAGTGGAATTGCTGGATACGGTAATCAGTTTTGTGTTGTTAGGAATCAGTGTAAGATATATCGTAAAAACATATGTTTATAAAAGGGAGGACATGAGTATAAAGGAAATGTTCATGCTGATTGTACCCTCGGTCACAGGAATGACCGGATATGGAATCCTGATAAATTATCAGACCAGTTCAGGAATGAGCTGGATGGAGCCTATTTCTGGCTTATACAATGGGCTGGCATTTCTGCACTTTGGTATATCCATTGTTACGATAGTGGTAATGACCGTACTGTTCCAGAACATCAAGGCGAGGCAGGAAGAAAAATTGCAGAATGAGCTGCTTGCCATACAAGTTGACAGTATCAGACAGCATATCGGGCAGGTGGAGAGCTTGTATCAGAGCATACACAGCATCAGGCATGATATGACAAACCATATCCTTACATTGGAAAGGCTTTATGCCGGAAACAATGTAGAGGAAGCAATGGATTATGGCAGAGAACTGAAATCTGCCCTTTCTCCAATAGCAGTAGAGATAAAAACCGGGAATCCCATAACGGATGTGATCCTGCAGGAATTGAAAAGCGAAGCAGAGAAAAGGAAGATACATTTCCAAACAGATTTTTATTATCCTACTGGCACTAATATCAATGCCTTTGATGTCAGTGTAATACTAAATAATGCCCTACAAAACGCGATGGAGAATGTAGGAAAGAGTGAAACACCATATATATCAGTCCTTTCTTATCATAGTAATAACGCCTATATGATTGAAATCAGCAATAGCTTCACTGGAAATCTGAAATGGGATGAAGAACGTGGTCTGCCTGTTACTTCAAAAGAAAAGAAGGACAGTCATGGGTATGGATTGTCCAATATCCGCATAGTGGCGAGGAAATATTCCGGAGATATAGCTATTGACTTAAAAGATGATGAATTCCGCCTCAGTATTATGTTGATGATGGAATGAAAGAAGAAACCTCTTATGTCAGGAAAAACTTTCTGGCGTGGGAGGTATTATTTTGGGTTCACAGCAGAAAAAGGTCGGTTTACCGCATATCAGTTTAGTTTGCGAAATTTAACTCCGAAACAATAATTGAAAATAGGTGGAAAAAACGAAAAGGCGTGAGGAATATTTCCAGACTTACCATATGGGTATGGGCGGTTCCGAATGACAGAGAAACCACCAATAAAAATTATATTGTGGAGGATGATATTTATGGCAATGGAGATTACAAACAATTATAGCAGCTATACAGCAAGTTACACCGATACTAAAAAATCGGACAGAAAGGCGGCAAAGGAGGTAAAGACAAACACATCAACAAACAGCAAAGACAAGGTGCAGGCATACTATGAACAGTTATGTAAGAAATTTCCGCAAATAAATTTCAATACAAATGGCGGCGTATTACCGAGCAATAGCAACAAAGTCACGGTAAATCTTTCGTATGACTGTTTAAAGAAAATGGCAAACGATCCGGAATTTGCAAAAGAGATTGAGTGGAATCTGTCAGGAGAAGTTGCTGCAAATTCAATGGTTTATGGGCGGGCGCAGAGGGATGGTGTTGAACTTGGCGGAAGAACGGTTACATATGATGCCAATGGTAACAGGCAGTCATCCTGTGGCGGTATGAGAACTGCAAATACTGGAAACGGAAACAGCAATACCAATAAAACGCAGAAAAAGTATAAGGAAGAGGAAGAACGCTGGCTGAAGGCCAGAAAGAAACGTGAGGAAAAAGAAAAATTCTCAGAGAAGATAGCGGAAAGGCGGGCAGAGAGAAAAGAGCAAATGGAAAAGGCAGTGCAGGAACGGGCAGAGAGGAAAGCGGCGAATGAAGCGAGGATATATACGAATGAATATGGTACAAATGTTACGAGTACGGATAAAAAAGATGTTGTTGATATTTCTTTTGGTATCCAAACATCTGTAGGAGCAGGTTTTGATATAAAAGCGTAACAGGAAATGGATTTCAAATTTTAAGGTCAAGGAGGAAAAAGGAAATGACTATTAACGGTATCAATGGAGCAAACACACAAATGGGGCAAATGGGAATGAATCAGGCAACGGATTCTTACAGCCGGAATATTCAAAACCAGATTGCCAATGCACAGAAGCAGTTGCAGGAGCTTTCTTCTAATGAGGATATGACATTAGAGGAAAAAATGAAGAAGCGGCAGGAAATACAGCAGCAGATCAGCGACTTATATATGCAGTTAAGACAACACCAGATGGAGCAGCGCAGAGAGAAACAGCAGGCAAAAGGTTCTTCTATGGACGATATGCTTGGCGGTACAAAAAGCGGAACAACGGGAAATGAAAGCAGTGGGCTTTCACAGGCAAGCATGACAGCAATGATTTCTGCGGGTACTTCTATGAAACAGGCAAAAGTACAAGGCAGTGTTACTAAAAAAATGGAAGGTAGAGCCGGGGTTCTGGAATCTGAAATCAAGCAAGATCAAGCCAGAGGCAATGATACACAGAAAAAGGAAGAAGAACTTGCTGATGTTCAGCAGAAAGCGCAGGCAGCGACTTTATCACAGCTTTCTACTCTGGCAGACGCAAGCAAGACAATGGAGGAAGCTGCAAAGGCAGACAACAAGGACGCAAAAACCGCAGGTGCAAAAGAAAACGGTTCAGACGAAAATGTGTCCGGCGTAGATACGCAGAAAGAAGCGGTATCAGGTTCAGAAAGAATAAGTACACAAGCAGACGTTTCCGTTTCAAATAGTACCGCAGCAACTGAAACCACAATGCCGCAGCCGACAGCATATGTATCAGTGGATGTTCGTTTATAGGGAGGTAGAGCATATGTCATCATCAATTAACTATAGTGATTATGTAAATTATACAAACTATGATTCGGGTTATGATTTTTCATCACTTTTGGGGACTTCTAATACCAGTTCTTCCGCTAATTTGCTTACAGACTATGCTTCCATTAAAAATGGGAGTTATGGAAAGTTGATGAAAGCATACTATGCAAAACAGAAAGCAGACAGCGCAGCATCGGGAGACAGCACTCAAAGTCTGACTCTTATGAGGTCAAATGCGGATGCGCTTAAAAAATCAGCGGACGCCCTGAATGATACCTCTCTTTGGGAAAAAAAGAAAATTAAGAAAAAAGACGAGGAAACGGGGGAAGAAACCGAGGTAGAGGATTATGACTGGGATGCCATTACAAAAGCGGTAAAATCCTTTATTGAAGATTATAACGCTGTAGTGAAACAGGCAGGTGATTCTGAAACCAAAAATGTACTCCGCAATGCGGCGTGGATGACAGGTATAACAGACAGCGCTCAGAACCTGCTTTCAAAGGTGGGAATCACTATAGGAAAGGGTAACCAACTGGAACTGGATGAGGATGCTTTAAAGGAAGCTAATATTAGCACCTTGAAGTCACTGTTTACCGGATCGGGTTCTTTTGCTGATAAAATTTCCCAAAAAGCAGGCAGCCTAAGTATTGTTGCAGCTAATGCGGCGGCAAAGGTTAAGGGAACAACATATACAAGCAATGGAAGCTATTCTGATACCCTCTCAAAACTGTTTTCAAGCACGGTGGATGAAAAGGTAGGGGATAAGGACAAAAGTTCAAACGTGGCATCTAAAGTCACTGATAAAAAAGATGATAAGAAAAAGCAGGATAGTAAATAAGCAGGCAGACGAAAGGAA
>CAZKOR010000270.1:0-4702 GCA_964554405.1 uncultured Bacteroides sp.
CTATCAAGAACAGCGGAAGTGCTTAAAGGCATCCCTTGTCATGCGTCACCGCCCGGATTTGTTGGGGGAACTGATGGACTTGGAGACACCGGAAAGAGAGGATATGGAAGCTTTAAAGGCGTTCTGGGAGAAGATTCAGGAGAGAGATAGAAGGGCAGAAGAAATTGCGGATGATATCATTCCTATGGATTTCCACATATATGAGCTCAAATGTCCGGGGAATGGTATGATGCAGGTGGGAGTGGAAACTGTATGGCAGATGCTCGACGGCGGATGCAGCGGGGATAAGAAAATTATGAAGCAGTTGAGGAAGCAGCTTAAAAATATATATTTGTATTATGGTGTCACTGCTGAGGATATAAAAAATGAGACGGAACGATACAAATCTCTTTTAGTGGCATTATCTACATAAAAGAACAGGGGAGTAATTCGATACATGACGTTCACTAAATATAAAACCGGTTTAATTATTTTATTGTTACTGTTTATGCTTTCAGGATGCGGCAGTAATGACAATCAATATGCGGATAATTCGCAGTCATTTGTAACGAACCAGCCTGATATAGAGGATGAAAAACCAATAATCAGCAGGACAAGAAACATTAGTGAGAATATAGATGATTACTTTGAAAATGTGAATACGGAGTCAAAGTTAGAGATTAAGGATATTCTGGACAGTGAAAACGAGTTCTTGGTTTCTGATGAATGGGACATACGGATTATATATATTTATCTGCTCTCGGATCAAGGATATGAGAAGTACATATTTTCCGTAAATTATCCAGAACAGGAAAGCGTAAACATTCAGTTACAGGACAATGTAACAGAGATGTATGTTTTATGTCCGGAGTATACGAATGTGGAAGTATTAACAAAATCTTATTCATTGGCAGCAGAAGAGTGTAGTTTATATGTGGTTGACGAAGAAGGAAACGCAGGTGAAGTGGGGGGTAATTTACGGTATCGGGTATTCGGTATTGATGTTTCTGCAAGGGAAAATATCGAGTTTAAGCTTTGTGATGCACTTGAATCGGATGATTATATGACATATGGCGGTTTTGTAATTCAATTTTAAAACTTGCAATTAAAAAGAAATTGATTTAACATGTGTAAATTTGGAGGGATTGCCAGGTGTATTTTCATGCTTCATCTATAAAGGGAATCGAGATACTGGAGCCGCGAATTTCAAATCATGGAGTGCCTTTCATTTACTTTTCAACAAAGCGGGAAAATGTATTGGTATATCTTAGTAATGCAGTTGAGAAGTATTGTAAGGAAACGGGATTTCATTACTCCGGGAAATGGACTAAATGGGGGCCTTACGGATTTAATAAAGACGGCACACAGCGTATAGAGGAATATTATCCCAATGCACTAATAGATACATATAAAGGTGTGTCGGGATATATCTATGCAGTTCAAGAGATAAAAGTTTCAGATTTTCAATTACAAATACCTGATGCGGCTGCATCGAATGAGCCAACTTCTGTTAAATATTGTGAGTTTGTTCCTGATGCTTATGAAGCGATTCTTGCGGCAGAAAAAGAAGGCCTTATTACAATTCGACGATATGAGGACAACAGCAAAGCACAGTTGGAGTGGATTGAAAGAACAATGCGGGAGGAATATAAAGAGGCGGTAAATCAGCCTGAATACCGACATTTTATTGAGGGTAAGTTTCCTTTTGTAAAAAAATCATAGGAGGAGAGTTTATTGTATGGAACTCATTGATATTTATGATGATTTAGGACAAAAAAGCGGCAAAAGTGAAGAGAAAGACGAAGCACATAAAAAAGCGCTTCTCCATAGAGGTGTTTGTGTGTGGATTATGAATTCCAAGCGGGAAATATTGCTGCAAACGCGGAGCAGTCATGTCATGTTTCCCGATATGTTAGATATTTCTTTTTCAGGGCATATTCAGGCTGGCGAAACTCCTTTAGAAGCAGTTAAGAGGGAAGGACGTGAAGAACTTGACATAAATATAGATGAGTCTAAACTTCAATATCTGTTTTCCTGCCGCGAGTATGGCGGGATTGACGGATATTTTGAAAATGAAATTGACGATGTGTTTCTTTATAGAGCGGATATTCCTATAGATGAGTATTCGTTCTACGATAATGAAGTTAAGGAAGTAAGATATATTCCGCTTGATGAATTCAAAATGATGGTAGAGTCAGGTTCGCCCATGCTTTTGCCTTATGAAACACACTATCGCTTTTTGTTAATTGCTTTAAATAGCCGCTTAATGCAGGAGATTTGAAGATTTAGTATAAGAAAAATCGTTATATATTTAAAACATAAAAACATACGAATACATAATGGGGGTTTGGTAATGAAACCTTTAGCTGAATGTCAAAGACCATTAACCAGAGATGCAATAAAGTATATTGCTATGTTTGCAATGTTATTAAATCATATAGCAGATATTTTCTTACAAACGGGGACATGGATATGTGAAATTTTTATAGCAGTTGGGTATTTTACCGCTATTTCTATGATTTATTTTTTGGTTGAAGGATATGATTATACTCATTCAAAAAAGAAGTATTTCCTGCGTCTGATGATATTTGGTTTAATATCAGAAATTCCATACTGTCTGGCTCTTACAACAGAGGGTATTATTTCATTTTGCGGTCTGAATATGATGTTTACCCTTTCCTTGTGCTTTGGATTGATATGGATACTGAATAATATGAAAAACACTGTAATAAAAGTGATTTTTTCTGTTTTAATAATAGGATTAAGCATATTGTGTAGTTGGGCGATATTAGCGCCAATTTATACATTGCTGTTTATTTGGGCTAAAAGCTCTGGAAAGCGGAAAAAGATTGCTTTTCTAATTTCAACTTTATTATTTGGATGTATGAATTTTTTAGGAGGCATGGAACATTTCGCAATGAGTGAGAATATCCTGTATGCATTATTAAGTATGGTAGGGATGGGAGCGGCAGGTTTTTGTATTCTTTACTTATATAACGGAAAACAGGCGGTTAAAGGAAAGAAATTCTCTAAGTGGTTTTTCTATGCCTTTTATCCCGCACATTTACTTATTTTGGGAATTATACGCATAATAAGTATGTAACAGCAACTGCAATTTTGTGAGGTGTTTTTATGAAAAAAACAACAATTACAATTGCAAAATTTTTAGAATTTCTTCTGGGATGGGGAATATTAATTTCTATATTGCCATTATCATCTTCGGAAAATCCTGCTATATGGAGATTGTGGGCAGAAATTATGCCGCTGTTGGCAATAATAGCTTTTACTCTCATTTTCTGGTTGACTGAAAAGAAAAATGTAAGATTATATCTGTTCGATAATCCGGTCAAAGGAGCGGCATTGGGAATAATCACAGGGATCGTTTGGCTGGCAGTTCCTGTATTGGTGATGTACATAGCAAAGTTTATTCATTTTGATGGAACTAACTCAATTAGTCTATTTTCTGTTTGGATGTTGGCGGCATTTCTAAATGTAATTACGCAGGAGCTTCTTGTCCGGGGCTATCTGTATCAAATGGTAAAGCAAAAACACAATATGGTTGCGGCAACGATTGTTACAACAGCACTTTTTACAGTATTGCATGGCGGGGCATTTGAAGCGGGTATTGTTCCTGTGCTAAATGTGCTTACTATGAGTCTACTTATGACGGTTGTTCTTGAATATAGTGGCTCTATTATAGCGCCAACTATCATGCACTTTTTATGGAATGGAATTGGTGCATTGGTTTTAGGCGGTGTGTCACTTGCTGATGATTATCCAAACCTGCTTATTACGTCTTTTACCGGAAATGAGATTTTATCCGGTGGAGTATGTAAAATTGAGGGGAGTAATATTGTTTTGTTTGTGAATGTGATTTTGATTGCCTTTTTTGTGTTCCTAAAGAATAAGTAGGGAAGAGAATGAATGATAATTTTCAAAAATATGACATTGCTTTTTTTCTTGCTTTTGCGTATAATAAATATACAGAAAATGTTGCCGCTTACTGATGGTGCGGGGTATAAATTATTCAGTGCGTCAAATGTTCCCGCTTACCGATGGTGCGGGATATAAATTATTCGGTGCGAACATTTATCCCCACCCTTCGTGGTGGGGATTTTTAAGGAGAAATATGAATATACAATCCGGTCTTTATTACCACATCAAAGATTCTTTTTTTGAAGAAGTACAGGACAGTTCTCTGATGGCAAATAAAGAGGACGGAAATTACCGCCTGCATTACCTTGCCATTAAGGTTGCCCGCTACAAAAAATGTACCAAGATTGTATTAGGTAAATGCGGCGGTTGGGATGCTGCTTTCCTTATCCAGAATGCCTTTCCAACCACAGCGGATTATTTTGACCATATACATACCAGCAAGGGGGTTCCATTATCGCTGCATGATTCTACGGCAAAGTTGATTGCCAATAACTTAAGCTATAACCTCCGCTTGCACAAACGTGGCATTCCTCTTTTCTACACGGACATTGACCGTATCTATCATCTGATGGAAGAAAAATTAAAGGCAGGGAATTGACTGTAAAAAATAATTCCATGTTATCCTTTTATACCTCATATTACATTGACACATTATGATAGAAATCGTAATGTTTAGAAAACGGAGATTAACTTATGACTTTACAACAGCTAAAATATATTGTTACAGTGGCGGAAACGGGAAATATCACGGAAGCTGCCAGAAGGTTATTTATTTCGCAGCCCAGTC
>CAZKOR010000271.1:0-4698 GCA_964554405.1 uncultured Bacteroides sp.
CAGTGAAAAAGTTAAGGAAACCATTGCGGAATATTCCAGAAGACTGGCTAAGGCGTTACATGTTATCGGACTCATCAATATCCAGTTTATTGCGGTAAATGACGAGGTATATGTAATTGAAGTCAACCCGCGTTCTTCCCGTACCGTTCCTTATATCAGTAAAGTAACGGGCATTCCGATTGTGGATTTGGCAACTCAGGTTATTATTGGGAAAAAGATTCGTGACCTTGGTTATGAACCGGGATTACAGCCGGCGGCAGACTATTATGCGATTAAGATGCCTGTATTCTCCTTTGAGAAAATCCGCGGTGCGGAAATCAGTTTAGGACCGGAAATGAAATCAACGGGTGAGTGCCTTGGTATTGCGAAAACATTCAATGAAGCTCTTTATAAAGCATTCCTTGGTGCGGGTATCAATCTGCCGAAATATAAACAGATGATTATTACGGTAAAAGATGCCGATAAAGGAGAAGCTATTGATGTGGCGCGCCGGTTTGAAAAACTGGGATATACCATTTATGCGACAAGAAGCACGGCAGCGGCTTTGCAGGATGCCGGTATCAAAGCAAGAAAAGTTAATAAGATTCATCAGGAATCACCGACCGTCATAGATTTAATTTTAGGACACAAAATTGACCTTGTTATCGACACACCAACGCAGGGACGCGATAAGAGCAGAGACGGTTTCTTAATCAGAAGAACCGCGATTGAAACGGGAATCTACTGCATCACGGCAATGGATACGGCGGCAGCGCTTGTGTCAAGTCTTGAAAATGCAGCTACGCAGGGAGAGATGAACCTGATTGATATTGCGACGATTGCGAAAAGATAGGAAGCTGATGATGAATGCGGTTAGAAATTATCAGAAAGAACTGGATAAGATAATAGAAAAGATTGCAGATAAAGCACCGAAACTTTTTCTGCATAGCTGCTGCGCACCGTGTTCAAGCTATGTACTGGAATATCTGCGGCAATACTTTCGTATTACGGTTTTTTACTATAATCCCAATATTACGGAGGATACGGAGTACCGCAAACGGGTAGAAGAGCAGAAACGGTTGATAGCTGCCTATAATGAAACTCAGGGATACCCGATTGAAATTATAGAAGGGGATTATGAACCGGAATGCTTTTTGGAGATGGCAAAGGGACTGGAAGATTGTCCGGAGGGCGGAGAACGCTGCTTCGCCTGCTATGAATTAAGACTTCGGGAAACGGCGAAGCGGGCTTCCGCGGGAACTTATGATTATTTTACAACGACTTTGACTATCAGTCCGCTTAAGAATGCTGTAAAACTGAATGAAATCGGAGAGCGGTTGGCAGAAGAATATTATGTAAACTGGCTGCCGTCAGATTTTAAGAAGCGAGGAGGATATCAGCGCTCGATTGAATTATCAAAAGAGTATGATTTGTACAGGCAGGATTATTGCGGGTGCGTGTATTCGCGCGAGCGGCGGTTGGATTAACTATTGAGTTACCGGAGTGAAAATAGTATAATAGGACAGAGTTTATTTGACAAAAAGGAATGGATTAATATGAAAAAATTTTTGGATTTGATTTCGGAAGAAATGAAAAAAGCATTTGAGGCAGCAGGGTATCAGGCGGATTTGGGAAAGGTGACATTATCTAACAGACCCGATTTGTGCGAGTTTCAGTGTAACGGTGCGATGGCGGGTGCGAAGCAGTACCATAAAGCGCCGATTATGATTGCGAATGAAGTAGCGGAAAAATTGCAGGACAGTGAAGTTTTTTCACAGGCGGAGGCAGTCAACCCAGGATTTTTGAATTTAAAAGTGACAGAGAAATTTGTAAAAGAATATTTACAGGAAATGTGTCAAAGTGAGAAATTCGGATTGCAGATGCCGGAGCATCCTAAGATGATTATCGTAGACTACGGCGGAGCCAATGTTGCAAAACCGCTTCATGTCGGACATTTACGCACGGCAATTATCGGTGAGAGTATTAAACGGATTTGCCGCTATGCAGGGCATGAAGTTATCGGAGATGTTCATCTGGGGGATTGGGGACTACAGATGGGGCTTGTTATCACGGAATTAAAAAAGCGACAGCCGGAGCTTGTTTATTTTGATGAAAGCTATAAGGGAGAATACCCGAAAGAAGCGCCTTTTACCATATCGGAACTGGAGGAAATCTATCCGACAGCAAGCGCTAAATCTAAAGAGGATGCGCAGTACAAAGCAGAAGCAATGGAGGCAACTTACAAGCTGCAGACCGGTGTACCCGGATTCAGGGCGCTTTGGCAGCATATCATGAATGTGTCTATAGAGGATTTGAAGAAAAACTATGGGAACCTGAATGTGGAGTTTGACCTTTGGAAAGGGGAATCCGATGTTCAGGAGCTGATTCCGGGTATGGTCGAAGAGATGAAAAAAGGCGGCTATGCGTATGAGAGTGAGGGTGCGCTGGTAGTAGACGTAAAAGAAGAGACGGATACGAAAGAAGTGCCGCCCTGCATGATTCTGAAATCAGACGGAGCTTCTTTATACAATACAACGGATTTGGCAACTATTATGGACCGTATGAATAAGTATCAGCCGGACAAACTGATTTATCTGACGGATAAACGTCAGGCGCTGTATTTTGAGCAGGTATTCCGCTGTGCGAGAAAGACCGGACTGGTAAAACCGGAGACGGAACTGCTTCATATCGGAATCGGAACCATGAACGGCAAGGACGGCAAGCCCTTCAAAACAAGGGATGGCGGTGTTATGCGTCTTGAAAATCTCATTCGTGAGATTAATGAAGAGATGTACCGCAAAATTGCAGATAATAAATCTATGGGTGAAACAGAAGCAAAGGAGATTTCAGGAGTGGTGGCTCTTTCTGCGGTCAAATACGGTGATTTGTCCAATCAGGCGCTGAAAGACTACATTTTTGATATTGACAGATTTACTTCTTTTGAAGGAGATACCGGTCCGTATATTTTGTATACGATTGTCAGGATTAAGTCGATTTTGAATAAATACAAGGAGCAGAGTGATGGTGAGGCGGCTGACGTAAATATGGAAAGCGCCGTATTGCAGGAGGCGGTCAGTGAAGCAGAAAAGAGTCTCATGCTCGAGATTGCGAAGTTTAATGCGATGATGGAGAGTGCTTATGAGGAAGTAGCCCCTCATAAAATCTGTGCTTATATTTATGATTTGGCGAATGCATTTAACCACTTCTACCATGAAACAAAGATTTTGACGGAAGAGGATAAAATGAGGCAGTCCGGTTGGATTGCATTACTTATGTTAACCAGAGATGTGTTGGAAACCTGTATTGATTTGCTTGGATTTTCTGCGCCGGAGAGGATGTAAGTTGAAAGGGGAGTTGCTTTCATGCATTACCTTGCGGTTGATTTAATGTATGATTTTAAATGTGCTGCAGATACCTGTCCCAACACTTGCTGTGTTGGATGGAGTATTTCGATTGACGAAGAAACCTACCAGAAGATGGTGGAAAATGAGGAGAGATTGGGTGTTGCAGCAGATGACTGGTTAGAAAAAAAGGAAAAAGGCAGCCTTGTAAAGTTGGATAATGGGAGATGTCCCATGCTCAATGAAAAAAACTTATGTAATGTTGTATTAAAACTTGGATCAGAGTATCTAAGTAACACATGCACGCATTATCCTCGCACTATGTCTCAATATGGCAGTGTTATGGAGGGGCATTTTAAGGTGTCTTGTCCTGAGATAATTCGCGAACTCATGGAAAAAACAAGTGTGCAATTTGAACTTAACGAAGATGAACGTCCTGCTTCACCATATTCACACACGAAATTGTATTTATATGAATCTGCTGTTCGAAGCAGCATTATAAGTATCCTTCAACATTCTTTAGATATTTCTTTAAGTACACGATTATTTGTTTCTTACAATATTTTGGACGAAGCGATTCGGCATTACAAGGAAAATCAGTTTGATTTTAGTATGTTAAGAAAAGATATTGAAGAATGTATGCAGGAAGAAGTGCTGCTTTCGATGAATGTGAATATGCATGAAATAATACAGGAAAAAGAGCAATATAGTTTTTTGCAGCAATTTCAAATGATATTATTAGATTTTTCTGAGCAGGAGCGTTTCAAGAAAATGGTTCAGCAGGTAAATGCATATTTTTTACGAAATGATTTTGAACAGTATTTGGCAGATATGCAGCGATTTAGAGTTTTTTTGCGTCAATACGATAACTTTTATATTAACTACTGGGTGTGTCGTATATTCTCGAAGATTATTGTAATTCCTGACTATGAACAGGCAAAAGATGAATTCATATATATTACTGCTGGGTTTTGTTTGTTTCAAACAGTTGCTTTTGTTTTATATGTTAATAATGGTACTTTAGATAGAGAGGAATATATTTATGCCATATCCTGCGTCAGCAGACGGATGGAGCATAATAGCAATTTTCATGATAAGTTGATGGTACAACTCAAGGAAAATGAAGTTGTTGACATTGCTGGATTATTGATGATGACTATTGCAGCATAATATAGAGCTACTCGGAATGCAATGGATACAGACAATTAAAACTTTTCAATTCTTTCAGCAAAGATTGTATAAAAATGCTTGACAAGAGGTATCATATCTTGTTATACTAGCAAGGCGGGTTGTGAAAGCGAATTTGTGGACAACCCGTTATCGAATGGGATCTTAGCTCAGCTGGGAGAGCATCTGCCTTACAAGCAGAGGGTCATAG
>CAZKOR010000272.1:0-4675 GCA_964554405.1 uncultured Bacteroides sp.
AGAGTTGTAACAGATTATTCTACCGTTTATTATTTGAGTGATGTTTATATTGATGAGAAATTCCGAGGAAGAGGTCTTGATAAAAAAATGCTAGAATGGATTGTTTTACAGGAAGATAAATTAGTTGGAGTAAACGGTTTGTTGAAAACAAGAGATGCAATGAGTCTGTATGAAAAATATGGATTTGAAGAATGCAAAGTGACTTGTATGGTCCGAGCGAAAGGCTGATATAACATTAGAATATCTGAACATTCTTCTTGACAATTCTCCTGTGTGTGGTATTGTGTAGAAGATTTCAAATAGTTGCTGAAATCTGAGGAGGATAATTATGGAAAAGGATATGACAAAAGGCAGTCCGATGAAGCTGATTCTCGGATTTGCGGTTCCGTTGCTGTTTGGGTTATTATTTCAGCAGTTCTACAGCATGGTCGATACGATTATCGTCGGTCATTATCTGGGGGTCAATGCATTGGCGTCCGTCGGAGCGACCGGTTCGGTCAATTTCTTAATCATCGGTTTTTGCATGGGGGTCTGTAATGGATTTGCGATTCCGATTGCACAGGAATTCGGTGCGGGGAATGAGAAAAATCTGCGTAAATACGTAACAAACAGTGTATGGCTTGCGGTTGTTTTTGCTATTGTGATGACAATTACGGTAGTTTTACTCTGTCGCCCGATTTTACGCCTGATGCGGACGCCGGATAATATTATAGACGGTTCCTACAGCTACATAGTCATTATTTTTCTTGGGATTCCGGTTACTTATCTGTACAATATGACATCAGCAATTATCCGTTCGCTCGGTGACAGTAAGACGCCGGTTATTTTCCTGACAATGGCGGCGCTTTTAAATATTGTGCTGGATTTGATTTGCATTATTGTTTTTCACTGGGGTGTTGCCGGAGCAGCGATTGCAACGGTTGTATCGCAGGCAACTGCCGGTATCTGCTGCTTTTTGTTTATGCGGAGAAAATTCAGTGTTCTTCGGATGAACAAAGAAGATTGGGTGAGAGACAGGATTTTTATGGGGAAATTGTGCAATATGGGTTTACCGATGGGACTGCAGTATTCCATTACGGCAATCGGCAGCGTTATTTTGCAGAGTGCGGTAAACGGTATCGGTTCTGATGCGGTAGCGACTGTTACGGCGGGCAGCAAATTAAGTATGTTTTTGATGTGTCCTTTTGATGCAATGGGTTCTACGATGGCAACCTATGGCGGGCAGAATGTGGGAGCCGGGAAATTTGACAGAGTCAGCAAGGGGTTGAGAAGCTGTGTATTGTTAGGGGCGGTTTACTCCGTGATAGCGCTTGGCGCCGTATTGCTGATTGGGGATGATATGTTGCTGCTTTTCTTGGATAAAAGTGAGACTGCTATCTTAGAGAATGCAAAATGGTATATTACCGCGAATGTTTGTTTTTATTTTCCGCTTGCTCTTGTGAATATTGTACGATTCATGATACAGGGTATGGGCTATAGTAAACTGGCCGTTTTTGCGGGGATGTTTGAAATGATAGCAAGAGGACTGGCAGGGTTTGTGTTAGTGCCTATTTTCGGTTTTACGGCGGTGGGATTTGCCAATCCGCTTGCATGGCTGTTTGCTGATGCTTTCCTGATTCCTGCATATATACATGCGAGAAAAGATGTGGAAAGGATAAGACAGCTGCATGCCGCAAATCGGGAATCTGCATTAGCGGATACAAAGGCATAAGCAGAGAAAGAACGGGAGAAAAACAATGGCAGTTACTATTTTTACAATGACACATAAAAAATTTGAGGAGCCGTCTGATGCGATTTATGTTCCGCTTCAGGTGGGAAGAGCCTGCGGTGAGGACTTAGGATATGCGGGTGACAATACCGGTGATAACATCTCTGCTAAAAATTGCTATTATGGAGAACTGACAGGTGTATATTGGGTCTGGAAAAATGTGCATACGGCAGACTATGTTGGTATATGCCATTACAGAAGATATTTTTGCACTGAAGACGGAAGAATTTTAAATGCGGCGGATTATCATAACATTTTAAAAGAATATGATATGATTGTTTCTAAAAAACTGAAATTAAATTTTTCTTATTTTGACGGTTATGCGAGTGATTATAATATTTTTGATTTGATTACGACCGGGGAGGTTATTAAACAAAAATACCCTGATTATTACGATAATTTTGAACGCCTTGTCCACGGAAACGGAACGTATTTTGCCAATATGATGGTGGCGGATAAGTCGTTGTATGATGAGTATTGCGCGTGGCTGTTTTCCATTTTTGACGAAGTGGAAAAGAAGATTGACGCAGACAGTTATGATGATTATCATAAGCGGGTGTTCGGTTTTATTTCAGAGTTTCTTCTGCTTGTATGGGTGGAAACAAAGGGTTTGAAAGTTTATGAATGTAAAATCGGCATGACAACAGAGAAATACGAAACAAAGCAGATGAAAGAAAAACTGGCGGATTTCTTTGCGAAAAAAGATATCGCCGGAGCAAAAGCGTACTTTCTGGAATCACTGGAAAAAAGACCTGATGTGTTGATGGAAGCTTCGGACATTACGGGAGAACTGAAAGTGTCCATGCAGGTTGTCGCAGTCTGTGAACTGGAAGAGCAGGAACTTGGGCAGAGTGTTATTGACAGAATACAGGATTTTGATGAGTTAATGCATTATTTTAACCGATTGAATGATATCATCAATGCCTGCAGGATGGGAAATCTGCAGGCAGAAGATATCTGTTTTCTGAAAGAAGAGCAGGTATCTGCCATAGCGATAGAGGCTTCGGCGAGATTGTTCTGCACGGAAGAGGCGGAGCTTGTGAGGGTAATGGAAAGCTTGATATAATCAGAACTGCGGAGCGTTATATTCTTCTTTCAGCCCCATCTTTTCTAATTCGCTGTAGGGGATGAAAAAATCTATCATGCCGTATACATATGCTCCAAGTTCATATTCGTTGCTGATAAAAACGATTCCGTCAGCAGACAGATACCATCTGTTTTCTTTATTGTAGAGAACATTTTCTATCGTTTCCTCAAGAGAATCAGAAACGAAGTCAAAAAATTTTTCCTGATAATTGTCAGTCATGGCAAGTTCCAGATTATAAGCGAGTGTATCCGCATAAAAACTGTCGGCATCTTCGCCAAGCTCTGAGAAGGCAATCTGCTTTCCGGTCTTTGTGCTGTAGCTTATGGCGGTGCAACTGCTGGAACCATGTGCGCCGCCGGCATAAGAATAACAGTCCAGTACAATGGAAATGACATTCCTGTCAGAACGAGCAATATCAATCCATAAGTCTTCTTGAAAGTAAATAAAAGAATAGTAGTGCTCTTCATCATCCACATGGAGTTGGTAAGATTCCCTTGCCCAATCCCGTACTTCTGTATCAGCATAGAAAGCATCCAGTATTGCACGGATATCAGCATTGATTTTCTCAGCCGCGGCATCATTATTTTCTATGGAGATGACAGGGTAAATGCAGCTACTTTTATATAGGGTGGTGCCGTCTTCTGCACTGATGCTGTTGCTCTCGTTATGCATTTCGATTGTAATATTGACGGTTGGGTCTTTTTTGATTTCAGGAATTTCTGAAGCAGATTCATCTGAGGAGTCGATTGCTTCTTCCGATTCGGTAGGGAAATCCGTTTCGGTTTCTTCTTCCGGTTCGGCGGGGGAATCTGTTTCCGCTTCTTCTTCTGATTCGATTACGGTATCGGTTTCCGTTATCATGTTTTCCTGCGGTTGACTGGTGCTCTTGTTACCGCATCCGGACAGTGTGATTGCTGACAGAAGAATGAGGAGTATACATTTTTTTCGCATAATGCAGGCTTCCTTTCTGAACAATGATTTTTTATGCTCCTAACCATAATACAACCTCATTGCATCAGATTTGCATCATTTCTGCATCAAATTTGCATCATTTTTAAGCCGGGGCCGGCTGCGCCTGTCACGCCATGCGTTGATAGTTGCATAGCGTATGACAGTTTTGCTGTTTAACCGAAAGTCTTTCTAATTTTCTCAAGCTCTTTTCCATGCTCAACCCAATTTTCTACATATCCGCAATCACAACACACATAGCGGATAACAGGGATTTTTCCTATCAGCGTCGCAGTAGTAGTATAAATATTATTTCCACTTGCGTGTCTGTAAGGATTATCCGGAACACGGACAACATTTGCCGAACCACATTTTGGACATTTTCCATTCTTTTTCATTCTGAACACCTCCAACATATAAAAACTAATAACACGATTTCAATCGCCAGTAAGAGCAACAGCCCATGAATTAGTGTCGGGAATGTCTGGACTGCTCCTGCAGCCAACAACATAATTGCCGGAACAACATATTTTCGTGGGTGATGCCATAGGTCGCTCTCAATTTTCCAATCCCGAATAGGATAAAACCATTCCAACAGTACAGATAAAATTGCACTCTGTAAAGCAAAGAAAACAGCGGTTAAAATCATCAAAGTAGTAACACTATGGTTTTTCAGCTGCCAGCTGCAAAGGAAGATTACATTTGCAGTCATATTACAAAAGAAGATAAACAGGCAGTATGGCATACAAAACGCTTTCTTTTGACCGGGTAAAAAGCGGATTGCCTGCTCTAAATCCGGGTTGCAGGATAACAAAATGCAGATAGGGGTATTTAAGGACAAAATCGCAAAGCCAATCGGAACAACAAACAGG
>CAZKOR010000273.1:0-4652 GCA_964554405.1 uncultured Bacteroides sp.
TCAGGACCAAGCTGGATTCGGAAGAGGAATACACGGGGAGTTACCGGGTGCAGGAGGACGGGGAGACACATCATTACCAGTTTACCTATGTGAACATAGGAAAAGGCGGTTCCAGGCAGAATGATTTTATCCTTGTGGGATTCCGAAATATTGATGAGGTGATCCGCAGGGAGCAGGAGCGGAAGGAGATTCTGGAGGAAGCGCTGGCTCAGGCACAGCTTGCCAATAGGGCGAAGACTGCCTTTCTCAACAATATGTCCCACGATATCCGTACGCCCATGAACGCTGTCATCGGCTTTACTTCCCTAGCGATGACTCATATTGACAATAAAACGCAGGTGCAGGATTACCTGGGCAAGATCATGACAGCCAGTACCCATCTGCTGAGCCTGGTCAATGATGTGCTGGACATGAGCCGGATCGAAAGCGGCAAGGTGGAGATTGAGGAAAAGGATGCCACGCTCCCTCAGATTATGCATGATCTGAATACCATCATCCAGGCTGATATGAAAGCAAAGAGGCTGGAATTCCATATAGATGCGTTGGATGTGGTAAACGAGGAGATTGTCTGTGATAAGATTCACCTGAACCAGGTGCTTCTGAATATACTGAGCAATTCCATGAAGTACACAGAGCCCGGCGGCATGATCAGCGTCCGTGTTATCCAGACCTCCGAAGCGCGGGATGGCATTGCTTCCTACGAATTCCGAGTCAAGGATAACGGTATCGGCATGAGCCGCGAATTCCTGGAACATGTTTTTGAACCATTTGAGCGGGAACAGACTTCTACTATAAGCGGCATTCAGGGAACCGGTTTGGGGCTTGCCATCACCAAAAATATCGTGGACATGATGGGCGGCACGATCACGGTAGAAAGCGAGAAGGACAAGGGGTCGGAATTTATCGTGGCCTTCCGTTTCAGAATTGTCGGCGAACCGGTGAAAGCCCAAAAGCTGGAACATCTGGCGGGACTCAGGGCACTGGTGGTGGACAATGACGAGAATACCTGCATTAGCGCAAGCAGGATGCTTTCCGCTATCGGCATGAACCCCGATTGGACTACAATGGGAAAGGAAGCTATTGCCCGCACGGAATTCGCACTGGAGCAGAACGATTCTTACAGCATATATATCATTGACCGGCGCATATCGGATATGAACTGCATAGAGCTTATCAGACAGATCCGCAAGGCCATCGGGGATATGACGCCCATTATTGCACTGACTGCTTACGACTGGGCGGATATCGAAGAGGAGGCTAGGGAAGCGGGTGTAATGGCTTTCTGCTCCAAGCCGCTTTTCCTTTCGGAACTGAGGAGCGTTCTGGAAACACCCGGCATGGAACAGGAAAGCAGGAAGGAAACAGATATATCCACTCTGCGCTTTGACGGAAAAAGGATCTTGTTGGTGGAGGATATTGAACTGAATCGCGAGATCACAAGGGCGAGCTTGGAAAACATCGGTATTCTCATTGATGAGGCAGAGGATGGAAGTGAAGCGGTGGAGCGGGTAATAGAGATGCCGTCGGGGACATATGATCTGATACTGATGGATATCCAGATGCCAGTGATGAATGGTTTCCAAGCCACGAAAGCTATCAGGGAGCTGGATGACCCTGTCAAGGCGAACATTCCTATTGTAGCGTTGACAGCCAATGTCTTTGAGGAGGACCCGAAGGAAACAGGAATGAGCGGGTATGTGGCTAAGCCATTAGATGTGGAACAGCTGGTGCGGACGCTGGAAGACTTTTGGAAATTTTAACACTATTCTGCCAGATATCGCAGATAAGTGATGGCAGTATCCATGTTCGGAGCATTGGGAATGATTCCCAGATACAAAGTGCCGTCAAACCCTTCTCTTAGAATAAGTTCCGACTGGGAGATATCAACAGCCATAGGATATTCATCGGTTACTGCCGTATAAGTGATGGAAGAATCCAACAGGGTATCAACAGCATTATCTTCTATAATAGCGCTATTTGTTACCAGGATCGGCTGAAGTTCAACATACAGTTCAGGGGCTTCTTGGATCAGAAGTTGTTCTATATTGCAGAGATAGCCATTTTTTGCAAAGATATCAAAAGCTTTTTTATCCATCAGAACAACGTCCAGAAGTCCGCCGGCAATGGATGCGGTGATTTTAGTGTTGGATGCATAAACATATCCGTAATCAGTATCGGATTCATCCTCCGTTAGATACAGTCCGTCATAAAGCGTAACTTCTTCTTTTCCGGCATTTGCGCCCAGATAATCAAGAAAATCTGTGCTCAATTCTTTTTTGAAAGCATCACCGGCAGACACATTGACGAGCGCTGTGTATAGAACGGTGTCTTTGTGCGTCAGGTTTCCGTATATCATATAACCGGCAATGTACAGGAAAATACCGATAATCACAATCGGAAGCTTGTAATATTCCCATATATAACCGATTTTTGCTATTCCGTGCACATCTTTCATGCTCCACTCCGGCTCTTTGGATTCTGAATTTTCCTGAGTAGGGGGGGGCGTTTCGGAGGTTTCCTGCTCATTCTTTTTTTCTTCACAAAGCAGAAGTATATTGGAAAGCAGATAAGAACACAGAAGAGCGCAGAGACCTTCTCCGAAGATAATTGCAGGTGTAAAAAACCGGATAACAACAACAGCCATGATAAAGTATATCAAAGCCATCAGCGCCGTACAGAAGAGAAAGCGCATACCAATCATCAATGCGTTTTTGAACATCGCCCATATCGTATTATTAAATCTTGCCAAAAGTGGAAATATGTACATCAGTATAATTGCATAGGCCGCAAGCAATACAATAAATACGGCGGCACCCAGTGTCCACAGGACATTGTCAAATCTCATATGATAGAAGACATATCCGTCTACGCCGAGAAGTACGCCCATAGAAAGAAGGACAAGCCAGATGATTGTTGACTGACGGAAATTTTCCTTAAAAGAATGGAAAAAGGCTTTGGTCAGGCGGTCTTCTTCATCTTTTGCAACTTTCAAGGACACATAGAAAAGTGCCGTTGTGGAGGCGCCGACAGTAAAAACAGGCAGACAGCATATAAACCATAGGATATTCAGATAGGCAGAATAGGCAATCTTTGTTAGAAAACGCATAGCAGGACCGTCAATGTCAAAAAAAGATTTCATAATAAGTTAATCCTCCGTAGATTCTCTGAAAATCAAGTTGGTTTCTACATACATAGTCCGGTAATTCAGCGATGGCTCATTGATTCGTGACATAAGAAGCTGCACGGCAGCAAGCCCCATATCCTGACTGTGGATATGGATGGTGGTAAGGGATGGTATTACAACCTTTGATTCAGGCGAGTCATCAAAACCACATAGATAAATGTCTCCGGGAACTGAATAATCCAGACGTTTTAATGCCTGCATAACATCCAGAGCAATGGCGTCATTTACACAGATAAATACATCCGGAAAGCTTTCCATGCTGCGCAGCCGCTCCGTTAGGTACTCACGGTATTCATCTATATTTGAAGTCCCCGGTCCGCCTTCTATAATGCAGAATTCTTCCGGACACGAAAGCCCAAGTGTATACATTGCGTTGCGATAGGCCATATAGCGCTCGTAAAAGGAATGACAGTGCATGCATTCTCCGATAAAACCAATTCGTTTTTTCTCTCTTTTGGACATTTCTTTCACAAAACGATAGATTTCCCTCTGGTTATCCATGTATAGCCGGTCCGCCTCTAAGGGTTTGTCAAAACCGTTGGCAGGAGAGTCAATGAACAGCAGGGGAAGATTTAAGTCACAGAGCATCCGGCAGTATGCGTGGTCAAATATTTCAATACAGGCAATGCCCGCAGTTCTTTCCGGCTGAAAAGAAACCGGAAGCTGTAATTCTTTTATTTCATCCTCAATTACCCGGTACATGGTAAGACTGTAACCAAGCTGCGCAAGCTCCCGTTGAAATTTATCAAGCATAGTAGAGGCAAAATGGGAATTCCCTACGAAATTACCCAGGAAAAGGGCAATTTCCCGTGGCTTTGATGTATCAGAACCAAGAGATGGTTTACTGATCTCAGAGATATTCATATAGGAAAATTGTTTATATCCCATTTCCTGAGCTTTTTTCAGAACCCTGTCTCTGGTGGCATCGGCGAGCACTCCCGTATTATTAATTGCTTTTGAAACTGTATTACGTGAAACGCCCAAGGCGTCCGCGATATCCTGAATGGTAATTTTTGAAGCCATAGAATCCTCCTTTTAATCTTACATATGTATCATAACGCACAATGCAATATATGTCAAATGTAAAAGTTACGTAATTATTGTTGCATTACATGTCAAAAAATGTAAAAGAAAATTGTGCAAATGTAAAAATTAACATTGACTAAATGTAAAAATATGTGATATATTATATATACAGTTGCATGACTGCTGTTTTACATTTGCGCAAAATGTAAATATACATAAAAACAGGGCAGGCATGCGAGAAAGGAGGAATAAAACAAATGATGTCCAATTCTACAAGCGTTTCTACTAAGAAAAAGGGCAACAAAGCGGGGGAGTTACATAATTCACTGGTGTATGTAATACAGCACTGGCAGTTATATGTTATCTTCCTCCTGCCGGCATTGGCGCTTACTTTGATTTTCAAGTATATTCCAATGGGCGGTATTCTGATTGCTTTTCAGGA
>CAZKOR010000274.1:0-4577 GCA_964554405.1 uncultured Bacteroides sp.
TTCCACTCTCAGTAGGACTCACTGCTTTTTACAGGAGCTTGAACTCCCATACGATAAGCTACGCTTATCACTAACTAATTTATACCGAAAATCAGAATCTATGTCAAGCAAATTTTTCATGGTGCAAAATTTGCTTTTTCTGTTATCGCAGCCTTTACCAGCTGCCACGCAATACTTCCTTCCCGCAGCAAACCTAAGGCTTCATCAAATTTAACCCATCTGGCAGAATCCACTTCTCCGGACAGTTTAAAATCCGCTTTGTCAACAATCGCCTTATATCCCAGCATCAACATCTCTTTTTTATCGTAAGGATAGCTTTTTATATAGGTCAGTGACTTGACATCCAGCCCAAGTTCCTCTTTTACTTCTCTAACAACTGTCTCCTCCGCCGATTCTCCAAGCTTCATTATCCCTGCAACGCACACATAATTTGCTGTTGAAACATAATCCTGCCTTATCAGGGCAACTTCGTCATATTGATTCACACATGCTGTTATGATACTGGTTGTAAACATATCCCACAATGGCGTATTGCAGGAATTGCAAAACGGTATCAGCCCTTCATCTCCGATTTCTTTTAACCCAAGTTTTTGCCCGCAAAACGGGCAATACGTAAATTTCATATTTCCATTATCCCTCCACATTTTGATGTCAAAGAATACTATACCATATCTTTTTACCGTAATCACTCGTTTTTTTCTATTCCGGCTGCCCTCCCTGCCGCCTTAGACATCATTTTTCCTATGTAAAGAGGATGTAGGTAACACAACCTCATTTGTGCCGCCTGACTTGCGGAATGACAAATCACAAACTTTTTTGACCAGATATGATCAGCCAATCCATAGCCAACCTTTTTGGCTTCTGCCTTGAATTCTTTTGGAATTGAAATTCCCGATGCTGATTTTGTATTTGTCAGTGGCGGATGGAACAGGTGAAAAGAAATCCCATATTCCTCATTTTCTATTTCCAGACACTTAGCCAATGATTCTATTGCGCCTTTTGAAGCAGCGTAGGGAGAAATGTTTGAAAATCCGGTAACGCCTACGCCTGAACTTGTAAATATAATACGCCCCTTCCCGGCTTTTCGCATATACGGAAGAACTGTTTTGGCAAGTCTCAGTGCTCCAAAATAATTTACGTCCATTACACTTTGATATACTTCATAACCAGTGTCATGTTCGCTTTCAAAGGTGCATAAACAGGCATTGTGTATCGCAATATCAATATCTCCGAAATGTTCGATTGCCTGCTTTACACCATTCTCAATACTTGCAAGGTTCCGCACATCTGCAATAATCGGCAAAAGCGTCTTTGGGTATTTTTCTTTCAATGTCAGGACAGCATCTGTCTGAATATCCAATACCGTTACAAAATTTCCCAATTCCAATAATCTTTCTGTAAGATAATAACCAATCCCCTGATTACCGCCTGCAATTAGTATATTTGCCATATTACTTATCCCCCATTTCCTTAAAAAAGTGATTTACGTGTTCATACGCATTTTTCCGGAAGGTTTGTTTGCATTCTTCTGTCAATGCGCCGCAAAAAAGAAAACGCTGCATGAAAAGAAATATCGGGGCATAAAATTTTACCGCTAAATAATGGCTGTCTGCTGTTTTGGCAATTCCTGCCGCTATCAGCATGGAAAATACTTTCGTTTGAAAACTTAACGGCTTATCAAACATCCAGTAATCATATATTTTTTGCATTTCCTCATCGTGTAAATGTTCAATCGAAAGCAGCCGCATGATTTTATTACAGTATTCATCCATCAGATAGTCTTCAAAAAAACAGTCACAGGTCTTTTCAAAAAAATTCCCTTCAAAAGTATCCGGCGGAGTCATTACCGTTAATCCCTGCTCTAACTGACTCATTAAATCATTCGCTATCGTCTCAAAATGCTGTAACAGTTCATTGAAAATAGCCTGCTTATTTTTGAAATGATAATAGACCGAGCTTTCCTTGATATCTACCACTTTACAAATGTCTCTGATAGAAACCGCAGAAAACCCTTTTTGAGAAAACATGTCTAATGCGACATCTAATATTTTCTGTTTTGTTTCATTCATTGCTCAATTCCCCCTAACAGTTGTTAGACAGATTATATCTAACAACTGTTAGGTTGTCAATCCCTTTAGATAAATACAATTACATCATCGTATCATCCCTGAGAACCTCTGCCAAGCTGATTTTACGCACACTCCGCCATCCCAGATAATAGGCGGACAACACAGAAATCAGAATAGTGAACACAAAAACGGCAATCGGAGAAAGCGGCGCTTCCACCAAAAACTCTCCCACTTCAAGATAGCTTAACCGCAGCATATATCCCACTGTAATAATGGCAACCGGCAGGGTAATCAAAACCGGACGTCCTGCAATAATGAGCGCCTCGATACAGAACATTTTTCTGATTTCCTCCGGCGTCAGTCCGACAGACATATATCTGGCAAATTCTCTTTTTCTTTGGCGTACAAAACCAAACGTATTGGAAAATACATTCCCGATTCCGATAATGGCAAGCAGAACACAGAAAGCGCTTAATATAGCCATCATTCCCTGTAACTGCTTATTATTTGTCTCATACTCCTGAATACGATTCTCACCAATTACCGTATATTTCTGACTGACAAGCTGTTCTATTTCCGTCTGCAATGCGTTTAGTTTATCCGACGTTGCATTTTCCCCGGCAAGGACACGGATATAGGCATTTTCCTCTGCATTCCCTATCAGCCCCTTAATTTCTTTCCATAAAGATACCGGCATAAAATGCACGAGTTCATAATAGTCCAGTGTTGCATATTCCTCTCTTAAAACAGGAACTTCCTCTGTATAGGAGAGAACCGGAACTTCTACCGTTATTTCTTCATTTCCCGGCTGTCTTAATACACTAATCTCATTTTCTTCGGTATTATGCGCCTTTACATAGGGCATGTACTCAGGATGTCTGAAATCCGGATTTGTCACATCGCGAATTTGGTTTCGTATCACCGTCCCGTTAAGCTGCGGCGTAATCCCAATCTGTTCACAGTAATCTAAAAAACTGTTATCATCCAATATAACAATCGGCGCGTTTACCAGCCATCCTCCATCGGTCACCTTTACATAATTACCGGAAGCATGAGAAAATCCGCCAAATGCCGTCATCTCCTCACTCATTTCTTCTTCCGTGATGATTCTCTTTGCCGCTGCCTTTTGGTATACAACTGCGCTTTCTACTCCGGGAAGTCCCTGTATCTGCTCCGTTTCGTCAAAAGAATCTGCTTCTGCGTCCTTAATCGTAACCATAATATCCCACTTATCCTGATACCGTTCAAAGTAAGTCTCTCTTGTGCTGATTTCTGTCATTGTAAAAAAGCACTGCATAATCGTAAACGCCATAAAAGCAAACAATAAAGAGAGCGATGAAGTCCTTAAGGCTTTTTTCTGTGCCTTTAGGGCATTTCCCGCCAGTTCTCCCTCTACCCCGAAAAAATAAGTCAATACATAGGAGTTTTTTCTTCGCTTCAACTGCAATTCACCGGTATTTTTAATTGCCTCAAGCGGCGTCATCCTGCTTAATTTTCCGGCAGGCAGCCATGCGGAAATCCATATCGTTATCACCGTTACAAACAACGTCAGCATCAAAACAAGCGGATGATAACCAAAGACCGCGTCATGTCTTCCTTCTACGCCGCTCCCCAACGCATTTAAGATTTGCAAAAGCCCCATACTGCCTGCTATTCCAAGCAGATTTCCCACCACAACCGGCACAGCACACAATGTAGCCGCTTCCTGTAAAAGACACGTCCGTATTTGCTTCGGTGTGGCTCCGATACTCGAAAAGATACCAAATTGATGAATTCTTGCATTCATGGTAACTGCGAAAGCATTGTGTATAATAATAATTAATGAAAACGACGCCATGAGCGTTATTAATATAAACAGCGGAAATATCAGTCTCGGCGCCGTATCCTGCGGGCTGCGTATCAGATACATTGCCAAAAGCTCATAGTGATACGTAACCGCTTCCGGTGAAATTCCCAAAAGTTCAGCAATCTGCGGCGTATTTTTTAAAACATCGCTGTTGTCATAAAAAAAGATATCAACTGCTGTCTCTGTACCCTTGCTTTCTTTCTCATTTATCACCGCATCTTTTACACCGGTAAAATTTTTTATCAGTTCTATATCTTCATTGTCAAATTCACCGGTAACACGACTCTGCCATTCACCGTCTTCCAGCCTGATGCTCTCCACTTCGTATTTCCACAAATTATAAAACACGCCGCATAGCAATGATAAAAGCAAAGCTGAAATAAACGCCGCAATCATGACAGATAAGCCTGCGGAACAGTTGTTTTTTATATATCCTGATGAATAATCTTTCCACATATCCAACTGCTGTCATATATTTACGGCAGCATCTTCACCTCCTGTCTCTTATCACTGATAATGCGTCCGTCTTCTATTGTTACAATACGCTCCGCCTCCAATGCCACATTTTCGTCATGAGTGATTAAAATACATGTCTGATTCAAATTCCGGTTGGACAATTTCAGCATATCAATAATCTCTTTGGAATTTTTCTGATCCAGATT
>CAZKOR010000275.1:0-4563 GCA_964554405.1 uncultured Bacteroides sp.
CGATTCCATGAAGCCACCTGACACCGCTTTTTGCCATAAAATCTTCCGGGTCATCTCCGAGCATCAGAATCATTGCGGCATCACTTTTGTTTTTACATTTCCAATAGGCTCCATAAAATCCATCCATTTCTGTTTCAAAATGTATTTTTTTCATACTCTCACTCCTCATCTAATTCTTATGCTTTACATCACACTTCAGAATTTTTTGACAAACTATTTTTCCCTTTCCTGCACCGGAAAGCCGCCATGCCCTCCACAGTCTTCACTTCCGCTTTCCTGTACATGGCTTTCAGTCGTTTTTGTAAGCTGTCTGCCGTTTCATAGGGCGGCGTAAAATATCCCTTTGGTGTATAAATTTTATCAACCAGAAAATCTGTCCGTTTATTTTCACCTTTTACATAGAAGCAGCCGCAGAAAATCCCTCCTAGTTTCAGAACACGGAATATTTCACCGTAAGCTGCCTCCTTGTCAGGAAAAGCATGGAAACCGTTCAGCGACAGTACCAAATCAAAACTCTCGTCTTCAAATGGCAGCTTCCCCACATCTCCCTGCATAAAGCGGACATTCTCTATTCCACGCTTCGCCGCCTGCCACTTTGCGCGCTCCATCATATCCGGAGAGTAATCCAGACAGGTAATATCCGCATCCGGCAATGTTTTATAGACAGGCATACTTAAGATCCCCGTCCCGACAGGTACTTCCAGTATTTTGCCGTTAAAATTTTTCGGAATACCTGACATTGCAAGTTCTAAATAATGGTCGTTCTTTCTTTTATCCATATTCCAAACCAATTTACAGACTGCTTTTCCTGACAGCGTAGAACAGGTAATCATCCCATCATAAAAAGTCGCATCCCCTCCAAGACTTTTATAAGCATTTTTAATTTCTTCGTGTCTGTTCATCCCTCTTACCCCCTGATTACAGAGAACAACCCCTTCTTCTCATAATAGTTAGCGTGCACTAACCCGTGTTTTAAAGAAATGCGGCCGCTCGTAGTTAGTAGCCGCTAACCATATTCAATATACTCCATTTCATTTCTCTTGTCAATAACAACGGATGCCACGCTCCGCGAGACATCCTTATGTTAAATAAATAATTAAATTTTAAAAGCGTTCACTGCCTCTGTAAGCTCTTTCGCTCTATCCTGCAGTTCTATTGTTGATTGATTCAGATTATCCATCATAGTCATCTGCTCTTTCAGTGAATCATTTACCGTAGACACTGAAGCCGCCGTTTCTTCTGATACGGAAGAAATGCTCTCGATTGCTGCTAACGTGTCGTTTCTATGACGTTCCATGCTTTCGATGGTTTGATTCAAAGAACTGATTTCATCAATCAGATTCTGCAAATATTCATTCATATCATGGAATACCTGAATGGTATCATTCACCGTCTCAGACTGATTCGATACAATCATCTCCGCCTGAGAGGCAACCTGAACCGTATCATTCGCATAGCCCCTAATCTGTTCCATTACGCTCTGAATCTGCCTTGCCGCATCAATCGTTCCGATAGACAGCGAACTTACCGACTGCGCAACTACTGCAAAGCCTCTTCCTGCTTCTCCGGCGCGTGCCGCCTCAATAGACGCATTTAATGAAAGCAGACTTGTTTCGTTTGCAATATTATCAATCGTTTCCACAAACTTTTCTATTTCGGACAGACTTTCTTCCAGATTTTTGATATTCGTGGTTACATTTTTCGTGATATCAGTCGTAGCGGCAGACTTATCTGTCAAATCGTCCATTGTAGACATACCGCTTGCAATGACACCTTTGGTATTGTCGGTAATGCTTCCCATGCGTTGTACCGTTTCCACTGCCCTTGTAATTCTTTGAGACAACTCGTCCATCTGCATGAGACAATTCTGTGCATCCTCTGCCTGACGATTCAAACCTTGATCCATCTCATCCACTGCGGCAGAAATTTGGTTGCTTGAGTTTGTAAGCACTCCGGAAGCCTCTGACAAATTCGCTGTAGAAGCCGATACATTTTCTGTTGTCTTCAAAACCTGTACAATCAAATCTCGGGAATTTTTGATCATATTTACAATGCTTCGCACTAAAAGCTTAAATTCATCCGTTCTTCCCCGCATACTTACCGTCAGATCACCACCGGACACCGTTTCGAGCTTGCTGCTGATCTGCCGGATTGTTGCCGTAATACCTATCGTAATCAATACACCTGCTGCAATTGCAATCAGCCAGGAAATAATTACCATCAAAAACGTAACTTTCTTAATCGAATCCGCACTCTCATTCACCAAACTCACCGGTACCATTGCACAGATTGCGGAGCCGTTTTGATAGCTCTTGCTTACCATAAACAGATACTGTTGGCTATTATATGTAACATAATCAATAATAGTCGCCGCATTATCTGCCATAGCTTCCGTAAAATAAGACTGATTGACAAAAGAAAAATCGCCGCCGTTTGAAATAACGCCCTCTTTTAACAACAGTTCCCTTCCGTCCGCTGTCACAAAAGCTGCAATGCTGTCTTCTCCCAAGCCTAAATTCTGGAGAACGCCTGCAATACTGTCACTGCTGTAATCCACCACGATACACGCACGTTTCGTCGCCATAGGACGGATAAAGGAACAAGCATAATCGTCAGCCGAATAACCTGTATAGTGCTGCGAAAGCACTTGGTCTATATAGTTGTGTACACCAACCCAGCTTCCCTCTAACGTTTGCAGACATACCGACTCATCTTTGTCCGCAAGTTCTTCATAGAAACCGGGAACAACTGCGTCATCGCCATTCGTCGAAATTACTTGTGAGCTGCTTCCCGGAATTATATACATGTTTGCTACAAACTCGTTTCCGCCCTGCTTAATATTCAAATCCAGAGCTACGTTATTCATAACCTCTTTTCTTGTCCACTCGTTATAAATGGCGCCGGTTGCCCATCGCATAAGGTCTGTATCATAATATAACTGTTCAGATTCCGACACTGCCGAACTAAATCCAAAATCCAAATATTCAATCGCCATAGACATTGCCTTTGACATGGAATCTTCATAATTTTTCGTCATTCCCGAAGCTGCAAGCGAATAAGCTACCATTCCGATTACAATGGTAAATATCAATGGAATGGCAAAACCGATAACTAATTTTACTTTTATGCCGATTGCAAACTGCTGTTTTTCTTTGTTGATACCGTTTGTCGCCGGATTATTATCTTTCTTAGCCAAAATACTCTCCTCCTATATGAAATTATAAGTTATTGCGCTCTTCGAATCATATCAAGGTAATCCCGAAGCCCGTTTTCATCAGCATAGCTGTCCTGAATTTCAATTGCTCGTGTCTTAAATGCTTCAATGTCCATTTTCTCATAATCCGTTACTACAGCACCCTCGGCGATACATTGTGCCTTAGAGCTGTCCATCATTTCATATGTCACCGACCGCTCCTGCAGCGTGGCAGCCAATGATGCCGTTTCAATCCAGTTTTTCTGTTCGTTGGTAAGTCCGTCATAAAAATCGCCATTCATAATAAATAAACGTGTTGTATAATCGTGATGTGTTTCACAAATATATTTCCCATTTGGCGTAGTGTGATGTTCTTTTAACATGAGGTTTGTATAATCGTTCTCTGCGGAATCAACCTCACCACGATTTAACACATCATACAAATCGCCCCAGCCGACATTGACCGGCTCTGCGCCTAACGAATTCCAATAATCAAATACAACGCCCGAGGTCTGTGTACGGATTGTAAGCCCCTCCACATCTTCCGGTGCAGTAATGGGAATCTTACCATAATAATCCCTGACGCCTGCGGACCAATAACCCATAATGCGGTACTTGTTATTTGTCTTTTCCAATATGATATCAGTCATTGCAGAACCAAACTCTCCGTCCATTGCTGTCTCCCAATGGCTGAAACCATTAAACAGATAAAGCAAAGAAAGCATGTTTACTTCCGAAACACCCGCAGAAGACATATTGCCCGGTGAACATACGACCATCTGAACTTCTCCGTTGTCCAGCATATTAATTAGCTCACCCTCGTCCTCTGATAAACTTCCGTCGCTGCATGTTACCTGAATAGTGCCGCCGGATAACTCTTCTGCAACCTCTTTGAAAGTTTCAAGTCCAAAATGATACGGATTGTCTTGTGATGTTTGATTCGATGCAATCGTCAACTGCAATACCGGTTGATTTGCATTCCTATCACTGCCGGAATCAGCATCTGTGATGGAACCGATTGTTCTTCTCTTGGATTCAGCTTGTCCTCCGCAACCGCATAAAGAACCTGCAAGAAGTCCGATGATTACTGTCAAAGCTAAGATTTTGCGAGCTTTCATATAGACTGTTCTCCCTCCACTTGATCGTATATACAAAATGACATGTATACCATTCATTACTTATACTTAGTATATCATTGCCAGAATATTTCCACAATAAAAAGAATGACAAGCGCAAGACCTTTTTTCATGATACGGGGATTGTCTTCGATAGAGAGATTTGATATGCTAAATAGAGGATTAAATAATTAAGAAAAATGGAGGAATTTAAATGACCAAAAGTATCGAAAACTTAGTCTCTTTTCCTGTAAA
>CAZKOR010000276.1:0-4555 GCA_964554405.1 uncultured Bacteroides sp.
TCACCGAGGGAAGCGGGGCTGCGCAATTTTCTATCCCGTCATCCCAAGGACGCTAAGGCGCGGAAAATGGAAAAAGCGGCAAAAAATGTGCAGCAGCGGATTGACGCTATGGAGGTAAAAGAAAAGCCGCAGGAGCTGCCGAAGATACGGCCGGACTTTCGCCTCACGGACCCGCCGGAGAACCGGAATGTTATCCTCGGAGAGGGCCTTTGTTTTGCCTATGAGGGCGGACCGGCACTTTTTAAGGATGCTTCTTTTCAGATCGCTAACAAAAGCCGTGTTGCCATTGTGGGTGATAACGGGGCGGGAAAGACAACACTGCTTCACCTGATCTGCGCCGCAGCGGGGGAAAACACAACAGGAATGTGGGTGCCCGAGGCGGGCTCGATTTCCGTGGTGCCAAAGGCCAGGATCGGTGTGTTTGAGCAGAATCTGTCCACCATTGACTACAGTAAGACCGTTTTGGAGAATGTGATGGAAGTCAGTGTTCAGCGGGAGGCGGTGGCGCGCACTATTCTTTCCCGCCTGCTGTTTTTTGAGAATGACATGAAGAAGCCTGCCGGTGTGCTTTCCGGAGGGGAACGGATCAAGCTTGCTTTTGCAATGCTGTTCGTCTCAAGGGTAAATCTTCTCATCCTCGATGAGCCCACAAACTACCTGGACATCCCTTCCATAGAGGCGCTGGAAGAAATGTTTTCTGAATATGAGGGCACCCTGGTGTTCGTGTCCCATGATGAAGCGTTTATCCGCAAGGTGGCTACGGAGGTGCTGGAGATTGTTGACGGAAAGCTTGTGCAAGTGGACCGGAAGGGTTGAGGATTATATTGAAGAGAGGGCAATCAGCATCGCCAATTATATCATTGACTCCAATGCAACGGTGCGGCAGACCGCAAAGGCGTTTGGGGTAAGTAAATCTACTGTACATATGGTTGTAACAAAATAGAACGGTTTGCGTGGAGTGTGACATAGCTAATCTGATTCGACGTAGTGGATAATATCCCCCGGAGTACATTCCAATACAAAGCAGATGCGGGCGAGTATGTCCGCATCAATTTTTTCTACATGTCCGTTATACCATTTATCAATTACTTCAAAACGGGCATTAATGGCTCTCGCCAGCATATTTCGATTAATACATTTCTCATCCATATATGTCTTAATATCTATCGTAATTTTCCCATATTGATTCATTGTAAATAGATTATTTTTCATAATAGAACACCTCTATGTATATACTATCTAAAATGTAACGTCTTGACGAAGTACATAAATATAGTTACTATGTATATAGTAACTATATGATAAATCTAACCTCAATATTCACATGAAAAAAGGAGAAGAACGGATGATATCAGTCATATTAAGTTGGATATACATTTTTCTGATATGTACGTTGATTGGAATTGGCGTCTTAAATCTGTTTGGGAAGAAGGATTTTTCACTGAGCGGATATCTTGCAGCAGGCATCACAGTAATTACCGCTTATGTAGAGTTTTTAAGTATTTTTATGAAAATAGGATTCTGCGCTCATTTGCTTCTCCTGTTGGCAGCGCTTTTATGCGGATATATCATGCGAAATAAATTTAAACAGCTTTGGAGGAGATACCGCCCTGTCATATGCTCATGGGAGGGAATTTTTTATGTCGGTTTTGTGCTGTTAATAGCATTCTTTACATCCAGAGGAGAGTTTCATACGGATACCAATATTTATCATGCGGCGGCAATTCGCATCTATGAAGAGTATGGTCTCGTGAAAGGAATTGGTAATCTACAGCTCCATTATGCTTATAATAGTTCTTATCTTGCCTTTGCTTCCATATTCAGCTTAAAATGGCTGCTCGGTTATTCCTTGCATACAACAACAGGTTTTCTGGAGACATTTATGTGCCTGTATGCTTTTCACGGATTAAAAGATTTTAAATGTCATGAAAACCATATCACAGACATGATGAGAATAGGGATTCTTTTGTATACGTTGATAAACGTAACACGCAGCATGTCTCCGGCAACGGACTATGCAACTATGTATTTTGCGCTGTTTATTATTACTGCATGGTGTGAAAATCTGTTTGAGGGCAATTCGGATGTTACGGTATATTCTTTGTTGTCCGTTGCGGCAGTGTTTGTAGTTACTCTGAAATTTTCCTCGTGTCTGCTCGTTATGCTGGCAATCTATCCGGCATACTGTTTCATCCGGGAGAAAAAATGGAAGGAGATAGGTGCTTATATTTTCTGTGGATGCATCATCATATGCCCGTTTTTAGTCAGAAATTATCTCATTTCCGGATGGCTTCTCTATCCTTTTGACGGAATAGATATTTTCCGGACGGTGTGGAAAATCCCAAAGGAATATCTTCTGCATGATGCCAACCAGATTAAAGTCTGGGGGCGGTGTCTTTATGATGTGGATAAAATTGATATGCCGATTAGGCAGTGGCTGCCGGTCTGGTGGGAGCATCAGTTTCGGTATGAACAAATGTTTCTTGGAGCAGTTGCAATTTCTGCCATATTGCAGCTTGTGTTTCTGTTTGTCAGAGTATTGAAAAAAAAGAAACTTAGACCGGAATTTATTGTGCTTCACATAGCTATATGGGGAAATATCGCCGTATGGTTTTTTATTGCGCCTTTTATCAGATATGGTCTCGCATTTTTGATAGCGGTGATCATGATTGCTATGGGAGAATACCTCAGTGAGAAAAAAAGAGGGTTTAATAGTATTGTTACAGGCTGCCTGGCTTTTTGCATCTTTGTCGCTGTCTCTCCTTATTGGGATCAATACGTTACGGATGCCGGTGTTTTTGTGAAGCAGAGGTTAAGAGACCCCTATTACATCAGGCAGAAAGATTATGATGAAGGCAGTATGGACAGCTGTGAAATTAACGGAAATGTAATCTATTTCTCAACAGAGGAGGAAATCAACAGCTATCATGTGTTCCCGGGAACATGTTATAAGCCGATGCTGGAGAGAAGTACATTGATTGGTGACAGGATTGAGGATGGATTTTGTGCGAAGTAAAGTCCGGCTTTTCAGGTTGATATTACTTGAATTATATGGGTTGTTATGTTACATTGGTATAAGTTGTTTATATGATAATTGTTAATCATAAATGTATTGCAGGAGAAAGGATAAGTGTAAAAGATACGATGTATCGGGTGGAAGATAAATTTTGTTGCAAGGAAACGGAGATGTATTGTCTGCAAAAACGCCTGAGCAGCGTGCTGCAGTCAGATTCTAATGAAAGCAGTACGGAAGGATATAGCGTGTGCAGCCTGTACTTTGATGACTTGGATAACTCCTGTTTGGCGGATACCGTGGAAGGAAATCGTGTTCGCAGAAAATACCGTGCCAGAATTTATAATCATTCTCTGGATACGATTAAGCTGGAAGTGAAAGAGAAGCTTGATAACAGAGTCAGAAAGAAATCAAGAAACATTACGGAAAAGGAACTTTTAAAACTGATGAACGGAGAGTGTATTGAGTGCCGGCCGACTATGGAAGATCCGGCGGCGCTTTTTAATCTGGCAATACAGACCAATCATCTTGCACCGAAAGTAATCGTAACATATGAAAGAAAGGCGTTCATTTTTGAACCCGGAAACGTTCGTATTACATTAGATAGAAATGTCAGAAGCAGTAAGAGTGTGGAAGCTTTTGGAAAACCCGATATTTCATATGATTTTTTTGTGGAGCAGGATAAAATTATTGAGATGAAATATGATGAATTCATTCCGGATTTTATTTTACAGTTATTGGAGCTTGAAAATATGCAGCAGATTGCTTATTCCAAATATCAATTATGCAGAGAAAAATATGAGTAACAATATAAAATCAGCAGACAGCTTCTCCGTCATGCTCCATCAGCGTCACGGAGAAAATGCCGTCTTTTGCAGACAGTTCCTTTAAAAGTTCTTTTCCCTTATCTGTGCGCAGTTCTACAATCATATGCAGCCGGTCCTTTGTTAAGTTTCTCGATTTTACTTTACTGTATTTGCAGTGCTTGTTCACTATCTGTAAAATCTCATCCTCGGCGTCCAGACCGTCCAAATTCAGGACTAGCAGCATCGGCGCCCGTACAATTTGCATATTGTCTAATACGACAACCATTGCCGTAATAATAAGAGACACTACAATCGCAATTTCCCCAAGGCCCGCGCCACAGATAATGCCGACGCTGATTGCCCAGAAAAGGAAAGTCAGATCTATAGGATCTTTTACTGCCGTCCGAAATCTGACAATAGACAAGGCGCCTACCATACCTAACGAGATTACGATGCTGGATTGTACGGCAAGTATAATTGCAGCTACTATCACGGGAAGTACCGCCAGTGAGATATTAAAATGTTTGGAATAAAACGTCTGCTTTGTTATAAATCGGTATACAAGAAAAATATATCCCCCGATGCAGACCGCCAACGCAAATACCAACGACATCTCCATAAATCCCAAATCAGTATTTGCAAATCCCTCCCGAAATGTTTTAGTAAAAATATCATTGAAACCCATATCGCTATCCCTGATCCCTTTCCGCCATCCTAAGCGGTTTCCCTGCCAGAT